>DASVAW010000014.1 GCA_036376135.1 Candidatus Polarisedimenticolaceae bacterium
CGCGCCCCTTGTTGAGCGGGTCGCACACCGCGTAGAGGTCCGCGGCCCCCGCGGCGCTGCCGTCGGGGTTGGCGGCGTCGAAGATGACCCCGACGTCGTAGTTGTCCGTTCCGATGGTCCCGTCGAGAAGGCACTGGTTCCCGTCCTGAAGGCAGTCGGGAGACAGGCAGTCCACCGCTCCCTCACAGGTCCGATCCCCGGACGGGAGATAAGACGACGGCTCGGTCTGGATGACCTGCTCGGACTCCTCGAGGAGCTCGAGGTGAACCCCGAAGTCCCTTCGGTAGATCGTGTTCACCGCGTTGATCACGTTGGTGATCGCCGTGAACGCCGACGCGACCGTGCCCCCGTTCTGGGCGGTGAACTCTCCGGTGGCCGACGCCGCCATGTGGTAGATGGAGACGGTCCCCGCGGTGGAGCGGACCGACGGCCCGGCCTCCCCCGCCTTCGACGCGCCGATCCCCTCATCCGGCGCCACGCAGCGAACCGCCTCGTTCAGCGGGTCGTCTTCGTAACGAATCGCCGCATGGGATTCCTCCCCCACGCCGCTGGGACGGATCAGGACCGATCCCGACGGCGCGAGGACGAGGGCGTTGAACCCGTCGGGGCCGAGGCTGAACCGCGCGATCGCTCCCGGCTCGTCGACCGAGCGCCCGATCCAGGTCCGGATGCCGTACTTGGCGGACAGCGACGGGGGGAGGATCGGCGACTCCTCGACACGGAACCGCGCGAGCGTGCCGTCGGGGCGGGGAAGCGGGATCGTGACGACCGTCTTGGCGGCCTCCTCGGTGAACTCGCGGGGCGCCCGCGCCAGCTCCGCGGAGAGCGTCTTCCGGTCGAGCCGGAACTTCCCCGGGGCTTCGGGATCGGGCGTCCAGATCGGGGCGCCGGACGCTCTCGCGGCGGTGGCGAGAAACACGCAGGCCAGGACGAGCGCGGGGGTACGAGCGTTCACGGGGGCCTCCTGTCCTTCCCCGTGTACGCGCCACTCGCGACGGATTCAATCGAGTCGGGAGGTGCGCGACCTCGTTGCTATCCACCCGGCTAGGGGAGGACGCCTCAACGCAGCAGGCCGTCCCGCAGCGCCTTGGCCACCGCCTCCGTCCCGGAGTGGACCTCGAGCTTGGCGTAGACCTTTCGCACGTGGAACGCGACCGTCGCCCGGGTCACCCCCAGCGCGGCGGCCGCCGTGCGGTAGTTGTGCCCCTCCGCCAGCAGCTTCAGGACCCGGACCTCGTGCGGCGTCAGGCCGTGGTCCGAGCCGGGCGGCGGGTGCACGCGTGCGAACAACCCCACGACCTGGCGGGCGATCTCCGGCGACATCGGGGCGCCCCCCGCGACCGCTTCCTCGAGGCGCGCGAGGATCTCCTGCGCCGCGGTTTTCTTGAGCAGGTAGCCGCAGGCCCCGGCGCACAGCGCCTTCACGATCCGGTCGTCGTCCTGATACACGGTGAGCACGATCGGGAGCACCTCGGGCCACGACGCCCGGACGCGCCGGATCCCCTCGATGCCGTCCATGCCGGGAAGGCCGAGGTCCACGAGGAGGACCGCCGGAGGCCCGGAGCCGAGGTCGCGCAGCGCCTCCTCCATCGTCCTCCAGGCGCCGGTGCAGGTGAAGCCGGGCGAGTGGGTCACGAGGTCGGCCAGCCCCTCGCGGATCTCCTCGAGGTCCTCGACGATCCCGACCGAAATCGGCGCCTGCGCGGGATTGAGGGCGTGCACGGCGGGATCCTACGACCGCCCACCCGGGCGCGTCGCCGTCCACCTGGATAGGAGTCGACGCGGACGGGCGGGAACCTCGAGCAGTACCTCGGTCCCACCCGCGGGGTACGGCCGGACGAACAGGGTTCCGCCCAGTGCTGCCGCCCTGCGCTGCATGCTCTCGAGCCCCGAGCCTCCGGACCGCTCGCCGGAGACGATCCCGACCCCGTCGTCGCGGACGACGAGGGCGAGGCCGTCCCCGCGCCTGGCGAGCCGCACCTCGACCGTTCGGGCCTCCGCGTGCCGGGCCGCATTGCGAAGCGCTTCCTTGAAGACGAGGTAGATCTCGCGCCGGGCTTCCGGGTCCAGGCGCGCATCGGCGTCGTCCTCGGGAAGGTCGAGCACGAGCCGCACGTCCCCCTCGGCGAACAGGTCCACCGCGAACCTCCTCATCCGGTGGACCAGATCGGAAACGCGGTCCCGCGCGGGGTTGATGGACCAGACCACGTCGCTCATGGCGTCCACGACCCCGCCGGACAATTCCGTGATCCGCGCGAGCGACGTCCACGCCGCCGCTTCGCCCCGCGCGGCCTGACGGCTGGCGAGTTGGCTCAAGACCGCGATCTGCGACAGGCTCGCCCCCACGTCGTCGTGGAGGTCGGTGGCGATCCGGGTGCGGACGCGCTCGAGCTCCAGCAGGCGCGCCACGCGCATCCGGTAGGCGGTGACCGCGGCCGTCGCCAGCGTCAATCCCACGGCCGTGAGGAACCAGCCCCGGCGCCAGAGCGGGGGTCGAATCGAGAACGCAGCCGCCACGGGCTCGCCGGTGAGTCCCTCTCCGTCCACCGCCCGGACCTCGAAGCGGTAACGACCTGGGGCGACGCTCGCGACCACGACGGACCGCGAGGTGGCGGGAGCGCTCCAGTCGTCGGATGCGCCGAGCAGTCGCCACTGGAACCGCATCGTCTCGCCGGCGCGGAAGCTCGGTGCCGTGAAGGTGAACTCCAGCGTGCGCTCGTCGCTCGCGAGTGTCGTCGATCCCGCGGGATCACGCTCCACCCCCGCCACGCGCAGGCCGGTCAGATACACCCGCGGGGGCGTCGTATCGCCCGCCGGCGCGGGCAACAGGCGCGCCACGCCGTGACTGGTTCCGATCCACAGGGCACCCGACGGGTCGCGGAGCAGGCACGCGATCCGGTTGGAGGGGAGACCGTCGGCGGTCGTAAGCCGCCGCACGGCCCCCGTCGCGGGATCGAGACGTTCCACGCCGTGGCTTCCCCCGACGTACACACGGCCCAGCAGGTCGTCGACCACCGTGCTCGCCTCGAAGGTGAACAGTCCCTCGGTGGCGCCGTACGCGCGGAAGGAGGGGCGGTTGGAGGCCGCCCTCTCGACGCGCACGAGCGCGGGGCGCCCCGCGATCCACAAGTCGCCCTTGCCGTCGCGGTAGATCGCGGCCGCGCGACGCTGCCTCTCCGGGTCGACCTCCTCCCATCCCTCGATCCGACCGTCGCGGTAGCGGAACACCCCGCCGTCGTACAGCCCGAACCAGACGTTCCCCGCCGCATCCTCGGCGAAGGCGTTTCCGGTCGCGTATTCGGGAAGACCGTCCTCCGCCCCGAAGCAGCGAACGCGGTCCCCGTCACCCGCCACACGGCACACCCCGCGACGCGCGTCCATGACGCCGAACCAGACACTGCCGTCGCTCGCCGCAAACACGCGGTGGACCAGGTCGAGAGGGAGGCCGTCGGTCGTGCGGAGCACGCGCACCGGCCGCGCCGTCGCGAGGTCCCGCACATTCGTCCCTGGGGCGTACACGGCCAGCCCACCGTAGGTGGCGACCCACAGCCTCCGATCGCGGCCTCGGGCGAGAATCTGGTGCGAGCCCCATCCTCGGACGATCTCCGGACGGATGGCCCAGGTGGAGATGCGCGGATGCGCTTCGCTTCCGAGCGAGGCGAAGCGCAGGCCGCCCAGCACCACGACCAGATCCTCGCCGGGCTCGAGCCAGAGCGCCTGGACTTGCGTCGGAGCCGGCACGCCGTCGGACTCCTCCCAGCGGGTCAGCCCCTCGGCGCCGAGTCGCGCGGCGCCGGCGACGAGCGTTCCGGCCCACAGATTTCCCTGGAGATCCCGGACAACGCCGTACGCTTGGTTGTCGGGAAGCCCTTGCGCCCGCCCGATCGTGACGTGGCGCCGGTGACCCGGAGATCCCTCGATCCGCACCAGGCCGCGGTCGCTCGTCCCGATCCAGATCGTGCCGTCGGCGTCCTCCCAGAAACCCCGGGGGAACGGGCTGGGGCATCCCGTGGACGGGTCGAGGCGCTCGAGGATCGTGGGGTCCCCTCCGGGGCCGACGCCCAAGCACCAGGCTCCGCTCCCCACGGTGAGAAGCCACGGCCGGCCGGCGCGATCCAGGGTCATGGAAGGCAACCAGCCCCACCCCGAGTTGACCTGCTCCTCGTAGGAGAGCGGCAACGTCCGGGTTGTCCCGTCCGAGCCGACCCGGGTGATCCCGTACGTCCGCGCCGCCCACAACGCTCCCTCGCCGTCGTACGCGGCGGCCCACACGTGCTCCGCGGACTTGCGCTCGGGGAGCGGGGCGGGGCCGAGGTCCACCGGCTCCACCCGCGTCGCGCCGTCCTTCGAAACCAGGCGCGCGGCGCCGCGCGACCCCGCGAGGAGCAGCGCGCCGTCGGGGGCGACCCCCATGGCGAAGACATCCCCCACGTGGCGCTCGAGGGCTGGGGACGCGACCGGCTCGAACTCGGCCCCTCCTGTCGAGCGACGGGGAGGGCGCCGGACCACGCGCTGCGAGACCAGGGCGTAGAGACTCCCGTCGGCATCCTCGGCCAGCGCCCACGCCGAGGGAACCGGAAGACCGTCGTCGATGCCGAAGTTCCGGAACGTGTGCCCGTCGAAACGCGAGACCCCCGCGTTCGTCGCGAGCCACAGGAACCCCTGCCGGTCCTGGAGGATCGCGCGGACGTGGTCCCCCGCCAGCCCCTCCCCCGACCCATAGGCGCGGAAGGGCAGCCGCTCGGCGGAGGCAGGGCCGCACACCCCGACCAGGGACGCGGTCAGGAGAAGGGAACGCCCCAGGGAACTCGTCGAAGCAACCACGCGGCCGCGGATTATGCTTCGAGTCGCGCCCGCCGAGGGCCTCAAGGAGGCGCTCCGGCAGAGGACCTTCTCGGACGCGATCGTTAGGTCACTCCCGCGTCCCCGCCTCGTGGCCGGAGAGCTTGAAGAAGCCGGGGTCGACGGTCAGCCTGCGCGACTTGAATCGCCAGCCCTCGGGCGTGCGGACGACGACGCTCCTGTCGTATCGACCGGTCGCGACCACTCGCGGCTGCTCGGCCACCTCGAGGACGATCATGTCGTGGGTGACGTGCACCTCGTCCGCGTGGATCGGCTCGATGAGGAGGTTCGTCGCCTGATGGCGCTTCCCGTTGGCCATACCGCCGGGCCCGACGTGCCGCTTCTCGAATTCGTAGAGGTCGTTCCAGGTCGGCATCGAACCGAACGGGCCGCTCTCGTATCCCCCGAACTCCTCCGGGGAGACCCAGCATTCCATGAAGGCATCGGCGTCCGCGTCGTCGGTCGTGATGCAGTAACGCGCCACCAGGTTGCGGATCTCACGATCGTCTCGAAGCGTCAGGTCGCTCATGGTCGTTCTCCTCGTTTGGGCCCGGGGCCCGGGACGGTTCGGACGCGGCGCCTTCCCTGCGGCGCCTCCCGAATCCGGCGAGGGATCCTAGAAACGGGTCCGGCGGATCGCTATCACTTCGTCGTACCGCTGTGTCCTGCATAATGGGACAATGGACGTGCGGGAGATCGTCGCCTTCGTCGCCGTCGCGCGGTGGTCGAGCTTCACCCGCGCGGCGCAGCAGCTCGGGATGCCCAAGCAAACGCTCAGCCGGAAGGTGCGCTCCCTCGAGCGCCGCCTTGGCGTCCGGCTTCTCGATCGCACCACCCGGAGCGTCGGGTTGACCGACGCCGGCCGCCGCCTGCTCGATCGCGCCTCCGATCCCCTCGAACGGATCGAACGCGCGGTCGAGGAGGTTCGCGCCACCGAACGCGAACCGGCGGGCGAATTGCGCATCGCCTGTCCCCAGCTGTTCGGCCGGTCGTTCCTTCCTTCGGTGATCGACCGTTACCTCGAACGCTACCCCGACGCCTCCGTTTCGGTCCGGCTCGTCGACGCGATCACGCCACCGACCTGGGAAGGCCTCGACGTCCTCGTCCACGTCGGCGACTGGCGGGATTCGCCGGCGAAGCGCACGTCCCTCGGGCAGGCGATCAACCATTGTTATGCGTCGCCGGCCTACCTCGATCGGGTAAGAACGCCCGCCGAGCCCGAGGATCTGAGCGCGCTCGACGGCATCACGTACACCCGCGAGGCGAGCCGCGCGACCTGGACGCTCCGACGCGGGCGGCACAGGCGCCGGGTCGTCATCCGATCGAGGCTCAAGGTCAACGACGCGGAACTCGCCCTCGGCCTCGTTCTCGCGGGCCGCGGCGTCGCGCAGCTCCCCCGGTTCCTGTGCGATCCCCACGTCGCCGCCGGAACGCTCGTCCGGCTCCTTCCGGATTGGCGCGTCGAGATCGGCCCCATCGTCGCCCTGACCCGACCTGACGCCCGCCGCCCGGCCAAGGTCGAAGCGTTCCTCCGCCTTCTGGGAGCATCCGTCCGCGGGGTGACCGAACGCCGCGGTGCGTGACGGGAGATTCGGCGCGCGGCGGCGAACGACGGGCCGCCCTACGGATACCCGCCCGTCGCTTCCCGGCTTCGGACGTGGTCTAGCATGGTGCCTCGATGAGTCCCACGGGGATCGGGTTCGGCGTCTTCGTCTGCACCTTCGGGGGTGTCCTGCTCGGGATGGCCGTGCGCCGGCGGCTACCCGAGTACCACCTCGACGCGGACTCCCGCGACACGGTGAAGCTCGGGGTCGGGTTGATCGCCACGATGACGGCGCTGGTCCTGGGCCTGATCACCGCGACCGCCAAGGGGACGTTCGACGCGACGGAAACGGCGGTGAGGCACGTCGCCATGGAGACCCTCACCCTCGACCGCGTGCTCGCGCGCTACGGCCCCGAGACCCGGGAGTTTCGCACGGCACTCCGCGATTCCCTCGCCCGCCGGGTCGACGCGACCTGGCCGAGGGACGGGTCGCGGCCGTCCGCGGTCGATCCGTGGAGCGGCGCCGAGAGCGCGGAGCGCCTTCTGGACCGCATCCGGGCGCTCACCCCCCAGACCGAGGCCCAGCGCCAGTACCGCGCCCAGGCCGTCGAGTTGTCGGAGTCGCTGCTGGAGTTCCGGTGGAGGTCCGCGGGGGAGGCCTCCTCGATCCCCGTCCCGTTCCTGGCGATCCTCGTCTTCTGGCTCGCGGTGACGTTCACCATCTTCGGGATCCTCGCCCCGAGCAACGGCACCGTGTATTCGATCCTGCTCGTCTGCGCGCTGTCGGTTTCGAGCGCGGTGTTCCTGGTGCTCGAGATGGACGGGCCGTTCGACGGGCTGCTCCGGGTCTCCCCGGACTCGCTGCGCTACGCGCTGGAGCACATCGGCCGGTAACGCTCCTCGACGCTACTTCGCCCCCGTCGTCGCTTCGTGCTCCTCCTTCAGGTCCTCCCAGGTCTTCCGGAACTCCTTCTCCTCTTCCTTGGTGAGGATCCGGAAGGGGACCTGGACCTCGCCCCCCGCGAACTTCACCTTGAGCCAGTGCTGGCCGGTCCTGATGCCGCCGGGAACGTGGAAGTAGAGGCGACCGAGACAGGCGGTCTGGAAGTTCAGCTCGACCTGGTCGTAGCTGAGGTTGCGTCGATCGGGATCCGAGAAGAAGCCGAGCGTGCACCGTCGGACGACGTCTCCGGGGAAATAGGAGATGACGTCCCGCGACGCGGTCGCCATCGTCTGGATTCCCCGAAGGTCGACGGCCTGGTAGGCCGTTTGCGTCGGCAGCGGCAGGATCGTGCCGTCCGGCGTCTGAAGCGAGAACGCGTCGCGCTTCACGACCTGAGGATCCGTCCCCTTGCGCACCGTCAGCCCGACGTCGAGGAGCAGCCACTCCTCCCCGACGGAGGCGTTCGCGGTCCGGTACCCGAGGGTCACGTACCCCTCGTTGTTGTACGCGACCCTCACGTATTGCCCCATGAGCGTGAAGAACTCGGGGACGGTCGGCTCGGGGATCTTCGGTTGCGGCTTGTCCTGCGCCGGCGCGGGCGCAAAGGACGCGCCGAGGAGCGCCGCCAGGATCCAACCGACTGCCGTTCGCTTTCGGAATGCCATCGCGGCGTCCTCCCGCCGCGGAGTGTAGCCCTTTGCCGTCCCGATCGGGGGCGCGCCGACGCCCGCGGACACGACGCAGCGTCGGGCGCGCCTCACCGAGCCGCGGGACGCCGGTCTCGCGTCATCGGGGCGGCCGTGTACGACGCCGTGATCGGCCCGGCTTCGCCGGACGACGAGGCCCGGATCGATCGGGCACGCGATGAGGTCCGTGCCGAGCAGGAGGGCGAGGGGAGTTCCCTCTGCCTTGCCCGGGCGCCGGACGGGAAGGGGCTCTCCGTCCTGGTGTCGACGGACCACGACTACCTCTGGTCGCCCGACGGCAAGCGACCGCTCCTGCAGCGCGCGATCGACAACGACATCGTGCTCCTGAAGAACTTCCGCCAGCCGTTCTCCCGGATCCGTAGAAGTCGCTCCCCTCCCGGCGCGCGGGTGGAATGCCGGAGATCGGCCCGACCGCGGCCCACACCGGGAGTTCCGCGGTGCTCCCCGACGGGCTGGTGCCGTCGCGGTTCGGTCCCGGTGCCGCCGATGGTCGCGACTGCCAGCGCCCCCCGGAGCGTCCGTCCATGCGTCGAGAGGACGCCTCGTTGCGAGGCGGCGCGATTGCCGACACGGCGATCAGAGGATTCCCGCCGCCCCCCCTTCCCGCGGGTGTAGACTGCGCAAACGTGTGGAACGCAGCGCATCCGTGACCTGGCGCGATGCGCCCGATTCGACGCCGGGAGCACCGCCCATGACGCAACTTCGGTTCCGACCGTCCCCCCGCATGGCGATCGCGCTGATCGCCGTCTGTACTTTGGCCGCGACTTCTCCCAGCTGGGCGCAGAAGGCGACCCGAACCGAGCACGATCTGCTGGGCGCCAAGGAGGTCCCCGCGGACGCGTACTACGGCGTCCAGACCGCCCGTGCGCTCGAGAACTTCCAGCTCTCGGGGATCCCGATCAACCACTACCCGGGGTTCGTCGAAGCGTGGGCGATCGTGAAGCTCGCCGCCGCACGAGCCAATACCGACGTCGGCGCCATGAAGCCCGAGACCCTCGCCGCCATCGAGAAGGCGGCGAAGGCGGTCCTCGACGGCAAGTACCACGACCAGTTCCTCGTCGACTGGTATCAGGGCGGCGCCGGCACCTCGACCAACATGAACGCGAACGAGGTCCTGGCCAACGTCGCCCTGGAGCTCACGGGGCACAAGAAGGGCGAGTACACGATCGTCGAGCCGCACGACCACCTGAACATGTCGCAGTCGACGAACGACTCCTACCCGACGGCGATCAAGGTCGCCTTCCTGCTGCGCAACGACAAGCTGATCCAGGAGATGGAGAAGCTCGTCGCCTCCTTCCGCGCCAAGGGCCGGCAGTACCTGCGCGTGGTCAAGATGGGCCGCACGGAGATGCAGGACGCGGTGCCGATGACCGTCGGCCAGGAGTTCCATGCCTTCGCCGCGTCCCTCGAGACCGAGATCGGGGTGCTGAAGGACGCCGAGAAGTACCTCTATCCCGTCAACATGGGGGCGACGGCGATCGGCACCGGGATCAACGTCCCCAAGGGGTACGCGGAGAAATGCGCCGCGCACCTGGCCAAGCTGACCGGCAAGCCGATCGTCCCCGCCGGCGACATGCTGGCCGCCACCTGGGACCAGCAGGGGTTCGTGGCCTACTCGTCGGCGCTCAAGAGCGTCGCGATCAAGATCTCGAAGATCTCGAGCGACCTGATCCTCCTCGCCTCCGGCCCGCGCGCGGGTCTGGCCGAGATCAACCTTCCGGCGCTCCAGCCCGGCTCGTCGATCATGCCGGGGAAGGTCAACCCCGTCGTCCCCGAGGTGATGAACATCATCGCCTACCGGGTCATGGGGAACGACTACGCGGTCACGCTGGCCGCCCACTCCGGCCAGCTCCAGCTCAACCCCTACGAGCCGCTCGCCGGCCTGGCTTCGATGGAGTCCCAGAGCCTGCTCTACAACGGGTCGGTCCTGTTCCGGACCAAGTGCATCGACGGCATCACGGTGAACGAGAAGGTGCTCGAGCACTACATGACGACGACGATCGGCATCGTCACCGCCTTGAACCCGGTGCTGGGGTACGAGAAGGCCACCGAGCTCGCCGCCGAAGCGCAGAAGAGCGGCAAGGGGATTCTCGAGGTCATCCGCGAGAAGAAGGTCCTCACCGAGGCTCAGATCAAGGACCTGCTGGATCCGATGAAGCTCACGAACCTGGATCCGACCCTGTACGAGAAGAAGTAGCGCGGGCACGGAAGCCGCTTTCGAGACGGGAGGAACGTCCATGACGACTCGCAGACTCGCGGCAGGGCTCTTCACGGCCCTTTTGTGCGCCTCCGTGGCGATGGCGCAGGGCGCCCGGAAGCCGAGGATCAAGATCCTGGCCACCGGCGGCACCATCGCGGGCGCGGCGCTCAAGCCGACGGATCCCGGCTACAAGTCCGGCGCCGTCGGCGTGGACGTCCTGATCGCCGCCGTCCCGCAGCTCAAGGAGATCGCCGAGGTCTCGGGCGAGCAGATCGCGAGCATCGGCAGCCAGGACATGAACGACGAGGTCTGGCTCAAGCTCGCCAAGCGCGTGAACGAGCTGCTCGCGTCCTCCGACGTCGACGGCATCGCGATCACGCACGGCACCGACACCCTCGAGGAGACCTCCTACTTCCTCCACCTCACGGTCCGAAGCGACAAGCCCGTCGTCATGACCGGCTCGATGCGGCCCTCCACCGCGATGAGCGCGGACGGGCCGCTCAACATCTACAACGCGGTCGCGATCGCGGCCGACCCCACGGCGCGCGGGCGGGGCGTCCTCGTCACGATCGACGACGACGTCCACTCCGGCCACGACATCATCAAGAACCACACGACCGACGTCGGGACCTTCTCCTCCGGGGAGGCCGGCCTCGTCGGCGCCGTGTTGTTCGGCAAGACGACCTGGTATCGGACCCCGGCACAGGTGCACACCTCGAAGAGCGAGCTGGGTATCGGCAGCGCCGGCACGCTGCCGCGCGTGGACATCCTCTACGCCCACGCCGGCATGTCCCCCGACCTGATCGCCGCCGCGGTGAAGAACGGCGCGAAGGGGATCGTCATGGCCGGCGTCGGCGACGGCAACATGACCGCGCCGGCGCTCGTGGAGTTCACCAAGGCGGCCAAGGCGGGGGTCGCTTGCGTGCGCTCGGCGCGCGTCAACGGCGGCATCGTCCGCCGCAACATCGAGACCAACGACGACGAGTCCGGGACGATCGCCTCGATGGAGCTGAACCCGGCCAAGGCGCGCGTGCTCCTGCAGCTGGCGCTCCTCAAGACGCAGGACGTCAAGAAGATCCAGGACTACTTCAACCGCTACTAGCCGTTCCGCGGGAGGGGTTCATGGGCGCCGGCCGTCTCGCTGCCGTTCTCCTGCTCTGCCTGGCGCTGGGGCCTCACGAGGCTCGCAGCGAGGAGAGCGGCGCTGCCGAGGCGGCGCCCCAGGAGATCGACACCGCGGAGCACGACGCGGGGGAGGACGACGACCCGAGGCCGCGACGGCGGCTCGTCAAGTGGAACGAATACGAAGGGCCGATCTCGACCTTCCGGCTCGGCTTCGGCCTCCTCATCGACTACTCCGCTTACGATCAGGACCCGGAAAGCGCGCAGCAGTTCTCCTTGAACGAGGAGGTCGGCGTGCGCGACTCCCGTCTGTTGTTCCGGGGGCGATTCCAGACCCAGCGGCCGCTCTCGTGGACGCTCGGGTACATGTACTCCGGCACCAACGACGAATGGTGGTTCCGCCAGACCGGAATCCAGATCGGATTTCCCGAGGCCGGCGGGGCGCTCTTCATCGGGCGGACCAAGGAAGGGTACTCGCTGATCAAGGTCATGACCGGGTACCACCCGTGGACGCAGGAGCGCTCCCCCGGCCTCGACGCGTTCGTGCCGATCCTCGCCGACGGGGCCAAGTGGATGGGGTTCTTCCCCAAGCCCCGCATCTTCTTCAGCCTCGGGGCGTTCGGGGACTGGCTCTCCGAGGACGAGTCCTTCGCGACCTACGACCATCAGTTCGTCACGCGCGTCGGCTGGCTGCCGATCGCCTCGGTGGAGGACAAGAGAGTCTGGCACGTCGCGGTGATGGGCCGGACCGGCCGGCCCGACGAGGGGAGCATCCGCTTCCGCTCGCGGCCGGAGGACGGTCTCGGCCCCTACTTCGTCGAGACCCCGTCGATGCCTGCCGACCGCGCGAGCACCACCGGGTTCGAGTCGTACTACCGATCGGGGCCGTGGCTGTTCGGGGGCGAGTACAACCGGCAGAGCGTCGATCGGACGGGTGGTGACGACGTGAAGTTCCACGCGGGGGACGTCGTCGCCGCCTGGATCCTCACGGGAGAGACGCGAGCGTACAACGCGCGCGGGGGGTACTTCGCCGCCGTCTCCCCCGACCGCCCGGTGTTCCAGGGAGGCCCGGGAGCCTGGGAGGCGGTCCTGCACGCGGCCTACATCGACCTCGACGACCGCGACATCCAGGGCGGGAAGTTCTGGCGCCTCACCGCGATGGTCAACTGGCACCTGTCGGACAACGTGCGCTTCGAGCTCGTCTACGGCTACGGCGGCCTCGAGCGCTTCGGTCTCGACGGCCGGACACGGTTCTTCCACTCGCGGCTGCAGTTCACGCTCTAGAGTCGGACGCTACTTCAGGCCGGCGATCAGGTTCTCGCTCAGGCGCGTGTACTCGGCCTTGAGCTCTCCTTGGGCCTTCGCCGCAAGCTCGGTATCGAGCTCGACGGGGACCTTGGTCTTCTCCCAGGCGATGACGAGGTTCACCTTGCCGCCGCGGATGTCCTGCAGGCCGATCGACATCGTCTCCAGCGGCTCAGCCACGGCGACGGGTGTCACTTTGACTCGTGCCTGATCGTCCTTCGGGTTTTTGGCGCACGAGCCCCACGGGTCCTTGACGACCTTGCTCGGAATCACGGTCCATTCGGATTCGCCGGGGATCGTGAACAGGGCGTACGAGCCCGCGGGCACCGCCGCGGCATCTCCCGCGACGCGCGTTTGAAACGCGATCACGCCGAGGACGGAAGCCAACAGGCGCGCGACCATTCTCGTCCTGAACGTGGTCGGGCCCTCCGTGAGCGTCCGTGGGAGTATCGGCGTCGCGGGGCCTCCGCGCAGGAACGCGTTCGGGTGGACCGGGTTCGATTCTGTTGTCGGCCACGCGACGTCCGGCGCCTCAGCCCTCCCGCAGCATGCGCGGCAACTCGAGCAGGTCGCGCTTCGCGACGTACCCGACGGCCCCCGCGCGATCGGCCGCGCGGCGGACGTCCTCCTGGTCGTGATCGCTGACGATGATCACGCGGGCCTCGGGGTGGGCCTTTCGCAGGGCGGCCGTCGCCGCGATCCCGTCGACGCGGGCCATGCGCACGTCCATCAACACCCAGTCGGGGGCGAACGCCTCGAAGCACGCGAGGACCTCGTCGCCGTCGCCGCATTCGCCCACGTCGGGGGCGAGCTCCTCCAGGACGTCGCGGATCGTCCGGCGCATGCCGGCGTTGTCGTCGACGATCAGCACGCGCAGCGTTTCGGTCATCGACGGGACGCTACCCCGCGACCCTCCCCGCGGCCATGGAGGGGACCCGGGGTTTTCCACACGTGCGCGAACGCACGGGACCGGATCAGAGGAGGTGCTCGCGGTTCTCGACGGCGAACTTCGTCAGCGCGTGGCTTCCGGAAAGCCCGAGCTTCCCCGCGATCGCGGTGCGGTGGTTCTCGACCGTCCGGTAGTGGATCCCGAGCTCCTGCGCGATCTCCTTGCTCGTCTTGAACTGCGCGATCAGGACGAGGATGCGCCGCTCGGCCCGGGTCAGGCGGGACCGCCAGTCCGGCGCGGGACCTCGAGAAACCTCGGGTTCCGGGCGCTTCAGGAGCAGGTTCGCGGAGAGGGTGGAGCTGATGAAGGGGCGACCGTCGAGCACGGCGCGGATCGCGTCCACGACGTCGAGCATCGCGCCCTCCTTCACGACGTACGCGCGCACGCCCAGGTCGAAGGCGGTCCGCAGGAACTCCTCGCGGCCGTGCATCGTCATCATCACGATCTCGGGGCCGGCGCCCGCCTGCTTCAGCGCCCGGACGACCTCGAAGCCGTCCTTCTTCGGCATGTCGACGTCGAGGATCACGACGTCCGGGCGCTCCGCCTCGACGAGCGCGAGGGCGGCCTCGCCGTCCCCGCACTCCCCGACGACGGCGAGCCCCTCCTCCTCTGCGAGGACCTCGCGCAGCCCCTTGCGGACGATCGGATGGTCGTCCGCGATCACGATCCGCACCGTTCGGCTCAACTTGCGGCCCCCGCCCTCGGCAGGCGAACGGAGACGCGGGTCCCGCGTCCCGCCGCCGAGCGGATCGTACGGCGACCGCCGAGGATCCGCACCCGTTCGGCGATTCCGGAGAGCCCCATCCCGCGCCTTTCCGGCGGGAGGGCCTCGGGGTCGAATCCGCGGCCGTCGTCCTCGACGACGATCTCGACCTCGGCGGGGCGCACGCGGACCGCGACCCGCGCCGTCTTCGCCCCGGCGTGGCGGACGAGGTTTCCCACGGCCTCTTGGACGATCCGGTAGACGTTCATTTCGTCCTCCGGGGCGAACACCCCGTCGAGCGGATCGATCGCCGCGTCGAACTCGATCTCGGTCGCCGCGGCGGCCTGCTCGACGAGCGCCTCGATCGCCCGCGCGAGGCCGAGCCGGTCGATCTGGTAGGGGCGGAGGTTGTGGGTGACCTTCCGGATCTCGTCGATCGCGCCGCTCGCGACCTCGGCGATCTCCTCCACCTGGCGCTGCGCGCGCCCCGAGATCGGCCCGTCCCGCAGGCCCAGAAGCGCGCGGTTGCGGATGATCGCGAGAGTCTGCCCGATCCCGTCGTGCAGCTCCCCCGCGATGCGCTTGCGCTCGGACTCCTGGGACTCGATGAGCTGCCGCGCGAAGCGGTCCTGCTCCGCCCGCCGCCGCTTGAGCCGGGCGATGCGGACGCGGAACCCCGCAACGATTCCCCCCACGAGGGCGAGCGCGATCGCTGCGCGCAGCCACGCCGTCTGCCACCACGCGGGGCGGACGACGAGGGCGAACGACGAGCCGGTCTCGTTCCAGACCCCGTCGCCGTTCGAGGCAACGACGCGGAAGACGTAGCTCCCGGGAGGGACGAAGGAGTACCGCGCGAAACGCGCGGTGCCGGCCTCGGCCCACTCGTCGTCGAGCCCCTCGAGGCGATACCGGAAACGCGCCTGCGTCGGCCGGACGAAGGTCGGCGCGGTGAAGCGCACCTCGAGCCGGCTCTCGTTCGGCTCGAGCACGACCTCCGCGGCGACAAGGTGCGTCCGATGCTCGCTCGCGATCTCCTCGATCACGACGTGGGGCGCGATCGGATTGGGGCGGAAGACGCGCGGGTCGACGATCGCGAGCCCCTTCTGCGTGGGGAAGACGAGCGTGCCGTCGCGGCGGCGGATCCCCGAGGGCTGCATGCCGCCGTTGCATTCGGTGGAAAGCATCCCGTCGTCGCGCCCGAACGACCACGAGGCGACCGAGCGCGCCTTGCCGTCGGCGAAGGCGTCGAGATCCGAGCGCTCGGCGACGTGGAGCCCCCGGTTGGAGCTCATCCAGAATCGCCCCATCCCGTCGTCGACGATCGCGAAGACGCCGTCGTCGTGGAGGCCGTCGCGCGAGCGGATCGCGACCGCCTTGCCGTCGCGCAGTCGGATCAGGCCGCCGTCGTAGGTACCGATCCAGAGCGAGCCGCGCGCGTCCTCGTGGAGCGCCCGGATGCGATCGCTCGACAGCCCGGAGGCCGTCGTCCAGGAGACCGCGCGGTCCCCTTCGATCCGGCCGACACCGCCGCGCCCGCCGACCCAGATCGCGCCGTCCGCGCCCTCGAGGAGAACCTCGGCGTCGTCTCCCGCGAGCCCCTGCTCCCGGCCGAAGCGGGTGAAAGCCGCGCCGTCCGCGCGAAGGACGCCCCGCCCGGTCGCCATCCACAACCGCCCGGCCCGATCGCGCAGGAGGTCCTCGATCGCCGCGTCGGTCGCGAAGACCGGCGCGCTGCGAAGCGACGGCGTCACCCGAACGACCCCGC
This sequence comes from Candidatus Polarisedimenticolaceae bacterium, assembly GCA_036376135.1. Taxonomy (NCBI): domain Bacteria; kingdom Pseudomonadati; phylum Acidobacteriota; class Candidatus Polarisedimenticolia; order Candidatus Polarisedimenticolales; family Candidatus Polarisedimenticolaceae; species Candidatus Polarisedimenticolaceae bacterium. The sequence continues at coordinate 16,080 of DASVAW010000014.1, forward strand.
CCCCCGGACTCGCGACGAGCACCGATCCGTCCGGCTCGGGCTCGATCGCCGTGACGAGGACGAACGAGCGTCGCAGGGCGTCGAGCCGGAGGAAGCGGTCCCCCTCGACGCGATAGGCCCACGACCGTGAGCCCGCCCAGAGCCGCCCGTCCGCCGACTCCGCGACCGGGTAGAAGCTGCTCGCGATGGGGTCGCCCCCCGGGGTGACCGTGCGGATCGGCGTGGGAACCGCCTGCGCGAGCCCCGCCTCGCCGCCGATCCACAATGAGCCCTCCCGGTCCTCGAAGAGCGTCACCGGCGACGCGGCGACCTCGGGAACCGGGGCGGCGAAGGTCCACCAGCCGCCGCGCTCGAAACGGTGGAGGCGCCCGTTCGCCAGGATCCAGACGCGATCGCCGGCGCCGCGCGTCGCGGCGAAACGTTGCGGGAGCTCGCCGGTCCTGGAACCGACGGGAAGCTCGAACGGCGTGACCGTCCCTCCCCGGAGCTCCAGGAACGTGCGGTCGCCGGTGCGAAGCCACACGCCGCCGCGAGGGTCCCGGCTGAGGGCGTAGTTCCGCGAATCGGCTCCCTTCGGCCACGGGTAGTCGACGAAGCGTCCTCCGGGCTCGAGCAGGTGGAGGGTCTCTCCCGTTCGCACGCGTCCCACGACGAACGGGATCGCCGACTCCCCGGCTCGGGGCCTCCCCTGCTCGGGAACCGACCAGCGCTCCCCGTCGAACCGCTCGAGTCCGGCGGAGGTTGCGGCCCAGAGCCCGCCGTCGGCGTCCTCACCGAACGCGGTGACGAACGTCCCCGCGGAGCCGTCGGCGGGGCCGTACGCACGGAACGTCCCGTCCTTCATCCGGGCCGCGCCGCCGTCCTCGGTGCCGATCCACAGGCTCCCCTCCCGATCGACGTGCAGGGCGAGGAGCCGGTTCGAACCCATCCCGGGGTGATCGGAACGGCTGAAGCGCTGAAGGCTCGCGCCGTCGAAGCGCACGAGTCCGTCGAGGGTCGCGATCCAGAGGTAGCCGTCGGGGGTCTGCGCTACGGCAAAGACCGAGCCCTGGGCCAGCCCGTCGTCGACGGTCCAGACCCGGTAGGTCCGCTCCGCCTCCGGCGGCACGGCGATCTCGGCCGCGGCGAGCGCGGCGCAGAGGACGGGCGCGGCGATCAAGGGCTCCCCCACCTTGCGGACGCGCCGGATGGTAACTCCGGATCGCCGGCCCTGAGGAGCGCGCGGGCGCACGGGTTCCACACGTGTGGAAAACGGGGGATCGCCTCCATGGGACGCAGCGCGCGTCCTCCGTAGAGTTCCCGCCGAACGGTCCGAGGTGGAGAGGAGGGCCCCATGAATCGACTCGTTTCCTGTTGCGTCCTGCTCGCCGGGGGAGCGGGCTTCGCCGCCGCGGCGGAGTTCGCCCCGGCCGGGGAGACCGTGAGGACGGCCACGATCCTCTCGGCGCCGGCGAGTTACGACCGGCCGTCGGCCGATCGCTTCACGACGCTGTCGGTCGACGCCCGGTGCAGCTCCACGGTGAAACGGGCGAACGAGATCACGCTCGGGTGGAAGGTGAAGCGCGAGGGAGCCCAGGCGTTTCGAGTGGACGTTTCCGAGTTCAGGGACGGTTTCATCACCGGGCGTTACTTGACCTCGGGAGCGCGGCCCGCGACGCAGAACGCGATCGTGCTCGAGGCCGCCGCTCCGGGCGTCTTCTACTACTGGCGCCTGCTCGTCCGATCGGGGGAAGACTGGGTTCACGCGGCCAACGGCCGTTTCGATTCGCCGATCTGCCCGTACGACGGCGACCGGGAGGGAGGCCGCGAATGAGCCGCCCGATGACGTCTCTCCGCCTCGCCCTCCTGCTCGCCCTCGGCCTCGCGGGGACGCTCGCCCCGGCGCAGGCCCAGTTCATCAGCCTGCAGGACGTCTCCCCGGTATCCGTCCAGAAGATCCCCAATCCCAGCGGAACCGGCGGGCGCGTGAACGGACTCGCCGTCGATCCGACCGCCCCCCTCGTCATGTACGCCGCCACCGAGTGGGGCGGGCTGTACAAGACGACCGACGGGGGCCGGAACTGGTTCCACCTGCCCGGCCACCGCGCGACGGTGACCTGGGACGTCGAGGTCGATCCCTCCGACCCGCAGCGCGTGATCGCGACGTCGTTTTATGACGGGCGCACCGACGCGCAGTCGGGAATCAACGTCAGCTCAGACGGAGGGCTCACCTGGACGCGCCCCGTGACCGCCGTGCCGCCGACCGGTTTCTGCTCCAACCCCGACGACCAGGTGGAGCTCTCCGCGTTCGGCATTTCCATCGCCCCGAGCAATCCTTCGGTGGTCTACGTCGGCACGAGCTGCGGGCTCGCGATCAGCAACGACTACGGCTCTACGTGGTCCTATGTCAAGCCGCCATCCACGCCGGGCGGTTCGCGGGTCTGGGACGTCGTCGCCTCGGCGGACGGCCAGTGGATCGACTTCTGCGGCGACGACGGGCACCACTGGTACAGGCCGTCGGCCGGGGTCTGGGGCCAAGGGTCCGGCCTCCCGTCGGGCATCTGCTCGCTCGCGGCCTCCCCCTACTCGCCGAACAATCTCAACCTGATCGCCACGGTCGGCACGAAGATCTACGAGACCACGGCGGCGGGGATCTGGACGGAAACGAGGACGAACCCCCTCCCCCAGGGTCGGATCCCGTTCGTGGCGACGAACAAGCTCTCCGACCCGGGAAAGTTCGACCTCTGGTTCGGGGACGTCCTCCTCTACCGCGTCCAGTGCGACGACGCGGCCACCGGCCCGAAGTGCGGCACGGGGACAACCCCGGCCTGGTCCGCCAATCTCGTCGACTGGGGGAACGGGTACGGGGACCAGGGGGAAATTCTCTTCGACCCCACCGTCAGCGCGAACGCGTGCCCCCTTCTGAACTCGGCCGATGGCGGCGTCGTATACAACCAGAAGACGACGCACCCCGCCTGCCAGACGCCGGCCTGGAAGGATCCCGTCGTCTCGGTGCGCGCCTTGTGGCCCTGGGCCCTCGCCGGACTGGACGTCGCGGGCCCCGGGAACGACCACGTCTTCTTCGGAAACCAGGACAACGGGGTCTTCGGCACCGCCGACGCCGCGACGTTCGAACCGTTCTGGCGGCAGGAGGTCTGCTGCGACGGCTTCGACGCCGTCACCGCTCCCGCCACGGACACCGACGACGAGTCCCTGATCTACTCCGTTTGCTGCGGCCTGAGCGTCGTCCGAACCAACGCCGACATGACCGGCGACGTCGGGATCAACCTGCCGCCCGGCGGCTCGCCCCCCGGATTCCAAACGCCGGACGTCCTCGTCCGCTGGGGCCCGAAACACCACGCGATGCTGACGCGGGACTCCGGCACCGACGGCGGACTCTTCATCACGGAGAACATCGAGGCGACCCCCGTCGTCTGGACGGAGCTCGGTAACAACGCCGAGTTCCCTTCGGAGTCGGGGTGCGCGGTGTACGCCGCGACGAACGCAGCGACGTTCTACGTCCAGACCGGGAACTGCAACGGGGAAGGAACCGGCGACCAGCTCTGGAAATACGTGGGGACCGACCCCGCGCAGGCGTGGACGCAGGTTGTCACACCCGCCACGGAGGGAATCGGGATCTTCGCGCTGGACCCGACCAACGCCTCCCGGCTGGCCATTTCCGCGCTCCACGCGAACACGGCCAACATGTATCTCTCCAACGACGGCGGGACGACCTGGACCCCCCTTCCTTCGCTCGACGCCATGATGAACGGCGGCGGGGACTTCAGGATGAGGACCCTCCGGGGGCCGACGAACTTCACCGGGCTGGGCGGCTATCACCAGCCCTCGCTCGTGGCCTTCGATCCGTTCGACGCGAGCAACATCCTCGCGGGGGGACGGGATTCCGGGATCTTCTACTCGACTGATTTCGGGACGAGCTGGACTCTGGCGACCGATCCCAGGAACTCCCACACCTCCGGAACGCCGCACGTCCCGCGCCCCAAGCACGCCTATTTCTCCGAAGCGGACCACGACAAGTCGATCTACGTCTCGAGCCAGGGGCGAGGGGTGTGGCGGTTCGGGATCTGCGAGGCGGACGCGTTCGAACCCGACGACGAGGATGGGTCGGCGAAGACGATCACCTCCGGCGAGACGCAGCAGCGCTCGATCTGCGGCACCGGGAATCCCGACTATGCGCGGTTCATCGTCGCCGAGCCGTCGTCGGGGGCGATCTCCACATCCGGGAGCAGCGGCTCCCTGAACGTAAAGCTCCTCAACGACCAGCTGCAGGTCGTGGCGGAGGCGCCCACGGGGCTGGATGTCGCGTGCGGTTCCCCGCAGGTGCTCCGGACCGGCCGGTACTCCATCGTCGTGGAGGAGCCGGGCCAGGACGACACGATCGCGTCGTACACGCTGTCGTTGAACCTCTCCCCGTGTTGCGGCAACGCGGCGATCGACGCGACCGCCGGCGAGGCCTGCGACGACGGGAACCGCGTCGACGGCGACTGCTGTTCCTCCGTCTGCGCGCTCGAGAACACTCCCATCCCCGCGATCACCGCGGCGACGATGACGTCGACCCAGATCACCTGGCCCGCCTCGGTCGACACGGATGCGTACGACGTCGTCGTGGGTGATCTGGGCATGTTGCGGCAGTCCGGGGGAGAGTTCAGCGGCTCCACCTTGCTGTGCCTCGCGGACGACGACCCCGCGACGTCGGTCGACCACACCTCCGTCGCTCCGTTTCCCGGGGGGGCGGCCTACTTCCTCGTCCGCGGCGTCAAATGCGGTAGCTCCGGGACCTTCGACGACCTCGGACCGCGACTCGCTCAGTCGCGCGACGGCGAACTCGCGGCGTCGGGGCTCCCGTGCACGACGCCGTGATCGGCCCGGCTTCGCCGGGCGAGGCTCTGGATACGGCCCTGGGGCGATGGGCTGCCCTGCCTCGAGTCGCATGACTCGCCGATCGTTCGACGTGCCGGAGCCAGGGCTCGAGCTCGAGTCCCGCGACGCGGGGCGAGAGTCGCAGGCCCGAAGGGCGAGCAGCCTGGACTCCCCGAAGGTAAGGGGATCTGACTCTGGTGAGGAAGGCGCGGCGATACGAGGAGGGTCGTGTCGTCCGAGGGTTATGGACGAGCAAGCCGACGCCTTTTCTCGACGCGCGGGAAGGGGGCCAAGCCAATCACCCTCGCGGGTGGGCTCGTCCGCGCGTGGCGGCCGCCTGTCCGTGACGCGCTCGGAAGAGAGCGGCACCTTCTCGGCGCGCCGGCGGGCACGCCACCGCCGGGATCAGGCGTGGCGCGGCACTGCGGTCAGCTCATGCACGATGAAGGCGTGCAACTCCGTCATGTAGTTGCGCAGGAACTTGACCGTGCCTTGGTCGGTGACCTCGCCCTCCGCGGTGATGAGCCCGGGCTTGAACTGGACGTAGGCTTCGACCGAGTTCATCAGTGGCGAATTGCAGTAGCACAGGATGCTGCGCAGCCCCTGCTGCGCCAGCGCGGTGCCGATGGCACCGGGCGAAGTGCCGATGACGCCCGACGGCTTGCGCGCGAAGGAGTTCTTGCCCCAGGGCCGGCTGGCCCAGTCGATGGCGTTCTTCAGGCCACCGGGAATCGACCGGTTGTACTCGGGCGTCACGAAGAGGACCGCGTCGACCTCGGCGATTGCTCTCTTGAAGGCTTGCGCCACCGGCGGATAGTCGGCGTCGTAGTCGGAACTGTAGAGCGGCAGGTCCTTGATGGCGATCTCGCTGAGCACCAGTTCGGGCGGCGCGAGTCGCACCAATGCCTTGGCGAGCAGACGGTTGATCGACGTCGAGGCGAGGCTACCGACGAAATACCCGACTTTGTAGGTGGCCATCTGCCCTCCTCGGTGGCCGGGCTCGAAGCCCGACCTCAGCCCTTCGTTGCCGTCAGCTTGCGGAAGATCCATGTCACGACGACAGCGCCGAAGAAGGCGACGACGATGGTGTAGAGGAGTCCGCCCTCGGGCTTGAAGCCGACGAGGCCCATCAGGAATCCTCCCACGAGGGCCCCGACGAGGCCGACGATGATGTCCATCAGCACGCCCTTGCCCGGGCCCCCCATGACCTTCCCCGTCAGCCAACCCGCGACGAGGCCGACGACGAGCCACGCGATGATGCCCACGACTACGTCCGCGACGCCGAGATCCGGCGCATGAGCAGGGCCAGCGCGCCGACCCCGATGGACTTCACGAGCGTCGGGTGTTGCGCGTAGAAGCTCGCCGCCCGGTCGATGATCGAGGGGTCCTTCACGGCGGCCTGCTGTGCGAGGGCTTGCATCGCCTCGGGCGAGAGGCTCTCCGCCTCCTGCGGCGTCAAGTTCCCGCGGGACTCCAGCGCCTGCGGCCCGCCTCGTATGCCCGCCGAGCCGAGGGCCTGCGCGACGCCCGCCGGTCCGAGCACGCCGAGCAGGTGGTTGAAGAAACCCGCCTTCTGCTCGGGGGTGGACTTGTCGAAAAGACCGGAAACGATCTGCTCGAACGGGGGCGTCTCGTCGGACTTGAACGCATGGGAGAGGCCGTCGGCAAGCGTCGCGTTCGGCACCGCCCGCGCCACCTGATCGTACGCGGCGTCCACCTCAGAGGCCGGAGCATTCCCGGTCGAAACCTGTTTTAGAAGATCGCCCAGACTGTCGAGCAGGCTCATGCCATCCTCCTTCGACGCTCTCGAACGCCCATGCTCGACTGGAAACCAGCGGGATCCCATGGGGTGTTCACCCACCCTCCCTCGCGGTTGGATCGCCTCCATGGTGGTGCGGACCGTGTTGACGGGAGAGCGTTCGCCGGCGGACGTGACGTCCGCCCGCGGACCGTCGCACGCGCGCGGCGGCTGGATCTCCTTCGTTTCTTGCAGGCACGGGGCCTGCTCCCCGCCTCGGCATGCGCTGGCCGATTCAACCGGTCGAGAAACAACGACGATTCGTGCCCCGGTTCTGCCCACGCAGGGACTGCATGCAGCACACCCTCCGCGACGGCGAGGCGTTCCGATTC
>DASVAW010000015.1 GCA_036376135.1 Candidatus Polarisedimenticolaceae bacterium
GATCACCTGCTCCTGGAAGAGGGGGACGCCGAGGGTCTTCTTCAGGACCGGCTCGAGCGAAGGGTGCGGGTAGACGACCTCCTCCTCCCCGTTCCGCCGCCTCAGGTAGGGATGAACCATCCCGCCGGTGATCGGCCCGGGGCGGACGATCGAGACCTCGATCACGAGGTCGTAGTAGTTGCGCGGCTTGAGGCGCGGGAGCATCGCCATCTGCGCGCGGCTTTCGATCTGGAAGACGCCGATCGTGTCGGCCTTGCAGATCATGTCGTAGGTCGCCGGGTCCTCCTTGGGAAGCGTCGCGAGGTCGAGGTCGAGGTCCTTGTGTTCGCGCAGGAGGTCGAAGGCCTTGTGGAGCTGGTGCAGGGCGCCGAGCCCCAGCAGGTCGACCTTGAACAGGCCCAGCTCCTCGACCATGTCCTTGTCCCACTGGATCACGGTGCGATCGGGCATCGTGGCGTTTTCGATCGGCACCAGCGTGTGCACCGGCTCGTGGCCGAGGAGGAACCCGCCCGGGTGGATCGACAGGTGCCGCGGGAAGTCGAGGACCTCCTGCGCGAGGCGGATCACCGAGCGCACCTGCGGGGTCTCGGGGTCGAGCCCCGCCTGCTCGAAGGCGCGCGCGTCGACGTCGCCGTACATCGGGAGGAGCTTCGACAACCGGTCGAGCGTCGTCTCCGCGAGCCCCAGCGCCTTCCCCACGTCGCGCACCGCCGAGCGCGGGCGGTAACGGATCAGGTTCGCGACCATGGCGGCGTGGGAGCGACCGTACTTCGCGTACACGTGCTGGATCACCTCCTCGCGCCGCTCGTGTTCGATGTCGAGGTCGATGTCCGGCGGCTCCGCCCGCTCGCGCGAGAGGAACCGTTCGAACAGAAGCCCGAGCGCGACCGGATCGACCGCGGTGATCCCGAGGGCGTAACAGACCGTCGAGTTCGCCGCCGAGCCGCGCCCCTGACAGAGGATCCCGTGCGCGCGGCAGAACCGGACGATCTCCCACATCGTGAGGAAATACCCGCCGTAGTCGAGCTCGTCGATCAGCGCGAGCTCCTTGTCGATCTGCTCGCGCGCGGCCGCTGGGACGCCCTGCGGGAACCGCTCCCGCGCCCCGTCGTACGTCAGCTCGCGCAGCCACTGGGAGGTCGTCTTCCCGCTCGGGAGTTTCTCCGACGGGTAGCGGTAACGGATCTGCGCCAGCGAGAAGGTGCAGCGGGAGGCGATCTCGATCGTGCGCGCGACGGCGGCGTGATCGTCCTCGAAGAGCTTCGCGAAGGCGTGCGGCGGCTTGAGCGCGTGCTCGTGGTTGGGCTTGAGCCTGCGCCCGGCTTCCGAGAGCTTCACGCGGTGCCGGATCGCGGTGACGACGTCCTGCAGGTCGCGCCGCGCGGGCTTGTGGTAGAGGACCTCGTGCGCCGCGGCGACGGGGAGCTTCCACTTCTCGGCGCGCGCGCGCAGCCTCGCTTCCTGCTTCACCTCTTCCGCGCGGCGGTGGCGGGCGACCATCGCGTAGAGGCGGTCGCCGAACGCCTCCTTCAGCCCGTGCGCGACGAAGAAGGGGTCGGGCTCCCCGACGAGGAGCGACCGGTCGCCCCCCCAGAGGGCGATCGCTCCTTCGGCGTGCTCGTAGACCTCGCGCCATCGGACCTGGCTCGACCCCTTCTCGGAGCGGCGGCGGCCGAGGGTGACGAGGGAACACAGGTTCCCGTACCCCTTGCGGTCCTGCGCGAGGAGGACGAGCGTCGAGCCGTCGTCGAGGGTGACCTCGGAGCCGATGACGAGCTTGACCCCGACCTCGCGCGCCTTCGCGTGCGCCTCGACGATCCCGCCGACGCCGTCGCGGTCGGTGACGGCGATCGCCTCGATCCCGTGGTGGACGCAGGTCTCGATCAGCTCCTCGGGGTGGGAGGCCCCTTCGAGGAAGGAGAAACACGACTTCGTCCAGAGCGGCGTGTAACGGGACATAGGTTCGATAACAAAAAGGGGCCTGACCCCTTTTTCATTCCACGCGCCCCTGGAGGAACCAGCGGCGCGCTTCCCGGTCGAAATAGACCCAGAGCAGCTCCCCCTTCTTCGTCTCCGCGAAGTGGTAGTCGCGGTGCACGGGGTTGCTCCACCAATCCCCCGAGACGACGTAGGGGCCGAGGACGCGCATCACCGGCCCCTGCTCGAGGCCGCGCAGCATCCAGCCGTCGGGCTCGTGACGCTCGCGCGGCGGGAGCGGGACGGGGTTCGGGTGGAAGCGACGCACCAGGTGCGGCTCGTCCACCGGGCGCGGGTTCGCCTCGACGAGATCCGTCACCGGCTCCCACGCGACCTTCGCCTCGGGAAGGTGCGCGTCCTTCGGGACGGCGCGCACGACGGCGTCGTCCCCCAGCTTCGCCCGCACGCGGGCGAGCGCGCGGCTCGCGGCGGCGAGGTCGCGACGGCCGCGCACGGCGAACAGGCGCTCCTGCCGCGGGGTCGGGTCGGTCTCGCGCGCGACGAGGATCACCTCCATCACCCCGTCGGGAAGGGTGCGCACCGCCTGCAGGCGCAGGCGCACGAGCTCCATCACGAGCTTCGGGTCGAGGGTCGGAGCCGCGGGCTTGAGCGACTCGACGTGATCTCCCAGGCGCTCGAACCGCAGCACCAGCTGCAGCTCCCCGAGCGCGCGCCCCTTCTTTCCGATCGCGGTCAACATCGGGTCGAGTTTCTCCGCGACGATCGCCTCGATGCTCCCCGCCTGGAATTCCGGATGATCGAGGATCACCCGCACCTGCTCGGGCTCCGCCGGCCGGTCGGGCTGAAGCGGGACGGCGAGCGAGCCCGAGGCGAAGCGGTGCATCCGATGCACCTCGGCGCCGAACCGCGTCCCCACCCCCTCGAGCGGGAGATCGACGAACTCCCCGACCGTGCGCACTCCGAGCTTCGCCAGGGAATCGCGCGCCGTCGGCGGGAGCGCCAGGCGGTCGAGGCGCACCGCGCGCGCGCCGTCGCGCTCGGCCCGCGCGTCGTTCAGGACGAGGATCCCGCGCCGCGAGCGGGCGATCGCGTAGGCACCGAAACGCGAGAAGCCGACGACGAGGCTCGCCACGAACCCCGCGCGCACGGCGTCGGTGTGCACCTGGGCCGCCCACGCGTCGAGCGATCCCCAGAGCGGGATCAGCCCGCGCGCGTCGAGCCAGAAGACGCCGGGCTCCCCCTCCGCCGGCTCGACGAACGGCGTGAACTGGCGGAGGCGCTCGCACCCTTCGGCGACGGCGGCGTCGATCTCCGAAGGGGGAACGACCCCCGCGCGAAGGGCGGGAAACAGCGCCTGCGCCGCGGCGTAACGCATCCCCGGAAGCACCCCGCCCACGCGCGCCTTCTCGTTGACCCAGAGGATCTTTCCCTGGGGGCGATCCTCCGCGACGACGGCCGCGGGGTGCTGCCGCCATTCCGGCTCCCGCCGCAGCAGCAGCTGCAGCGGGAAGGCGGGAAGGTCAATGCAGGCCGTCCGGTCCACGGAAGATCTCCACGTGACGCGCCCCGGGGGCGCGACGCTTGTCCTTGACGAAGCGCAGGGCGCAGCGGAAACGATCGTCGAGGCGTTCTTCGCGGGCGGCGTGCGCGCGCACGGAGACGAGGGCGCCGAGCGACGGGCGCTCGGCATCCTTCTCGGTGAGACAGGCGACGACCGCGGTGTGTTTCTGCGCGAGGGCGGCGAGGCGATTCGGCGCGTGCATCGGGAGACGCGACGCGGCGCCGAAGTCGACGACGACGAGGCCGAACGCCCCGGAGCGCAGGAGCAGGTCCGCCGCCTCCGCCGCGCGGATCGCGTCGGGGGTCCACACGACGGGAAACGCCGCGAGGTCGATCCCTGCCTCCGCCACGTCGGGGGGATAGAAGATGCTGTCGCGTCTCCCGACCCACGCCGCGGGCTCCCCGCGCCGCTGCGCCTCGAGCACGAGACGGAAGACGAGGGTCAGCGGCGCCCCCGCGACGTCGCCGGAGATCTCGACGAGGCGACCTTCGAGGGAAGGAAGCGACCACGGAGCGAAACTGGGGACAGCAACCGAATTCCGAGGCTCCTCCCGAAGCGGAGCCTTCTCGGGTTGGAAATTCGGTTGCTGTCCCCAATTGGCCTTCACAGGTATCTCCTGACCTCGACGACCTTCCCGAGCACCCGCAGCTCCCGAGGGTCCGGGACGATCGGTTCGTACCTGGGGTTTTCGGCGTGGAGCTCCACGCGACCGCGGCGGACGCGCCACCGCTTGACCGTCGCCTCGTCGCCGACGAGGGCGACGACGACGTCGCCGGCCTCGGCGCGCTCCTGCCGGCGCACGACGACGATGTCGCCGGCGAGGATCCCGATGCCGCTCATGCTGTCCCCGCGCACGCGCAGGCCGAAGAGCTCCCCCGCGGCGCGGCGCGCCTCGACGGGGACGTACCCCTCGAGGTCCTCGATCGCGGCGTCGAGGGGACCGGCGGGGACGCGACCGAGGAGCGGGATCATCCGGGGAATCCCCGCCTCCCCTTCCGGAAGGCGATAACCGCGGGCGAGCCCGGCGGCCTTCGCGAGCTTCCCCTCGGCGACGAGCCCCTCGAGGTGCTCGCGCGCGGTCATCGGGGAGCGGAAGCCGAACGCCTCCTGGACCTCGCGGATGGTCGGGGGACGTCCCTCGTGCAACCGCTCGCGAACGAAGCGGAAGACCTTGTCCCGGGTCTCGCCGGGGGGTGTCTTGCCCATGAAAACCTCCGTGCCTGCGGTCACGGAGAACATACCGTACAAATGTACGGCTGACAAGAAATTCGAGGAAAACCTTGCCGGAGCGCTATCGCGGTGATATCACTTCGATGTCACTCGGCAGGGCCCGAGGAAAGGAGCGTCCGATGACGCAGGAAAAAACCACCAAGGCTTGGAGCGGCTACCTCTTCGTCCTGATCACCGTCGCGCTCCTCGCGGCGACGATCTGGTGCTTCGTGCAGGGAGTCCGCGGACCACGCCCGAACGTGCCCTTCCTGATCGCCGCGGCGGTCATGGTCGTGGTGACGATCCTGACCGCGATCGGCCTTTTCATCGTGAACCCGAACGAGTCGAAGGTGCTGGTCCTGTTCGGCAAATACGTCGGCACGGTCAAGGAGAACGGCTTCTTCTGGGCGAACCCCTTCCTCGTGAAGAAGAAGGTCTCGCTGCGCGCCCGCAACCTCAACGGAGAGAAGCTCAAGGTCAACGACAAGGCCGGGAATCCGATCCAGATCGCGGCGGTCGTCGTGTGGCAGGTGGAGAACACCTTCCGCGCTTCGTTCGACGTCGACGACTACGAGCACTACGTCGTGGTGCAGAGCGAGGCGGCGGTGCGGCACCTCGCAGGGCGCTACCCCTACGACACCTTCGAGAACCACGACGAGGACACGCTGACGCTTCGCGCGGGGACGGAGCTCGTGAACGACCAGCTGGAGAAGGAGCTCGAGGAGCGCCTGGCCCGGGCGGGCATCAAGATCCTCGAGGCGCGCATCAGCCACCTCGCCTACGCCCCCGAGATCGCCGAGGCGATGCTCCGGCGCCAGCAGGCCTCCGCCGTCGTCGCGGCGCGCCACCAGATCGTCAACGGCGCGGTGAGCATGGTGCAGCTCGCGCTCGAGAAGCTCGCGCACGAGAACGTCGTGCAGCTCGACGAGGAG
>DASVAW010000016.1 GCA_036376135.1 Candidatus Polarisedimenticolaceae bacterium
ACGTCGCGATCGAGCGTGGTGTCGGTCGCGCGCCAGACCTCGCCCATGCCTCCTTCTCCGACCTTGTCGAGGAGGCGGAAGTGCAGGAGGGTCGACGCGGGCTGGTTCATGGGCGGCGCATCATCCTATGAAACGGCGCCGGCGCACCGGGAACACTTCGCTAGGTCCCCCGCACCACGACGACCGTCCGGTCGTCGACGAGGGGGGCGCCGCCGGTGTGCGCGTTCACCGACGCGAGGATCGCCTCCAGGATCTCGGTCGCCGTCCCGCCGCGCGCGGCGGCGACGCACGCCGCCAGCCTGGTGTTTCCGAAGAACTCGCCGTCCGTCCCCTCCGCCTCGGTCAGGCCGTCGGAGTACAGGACGAGCACGTCCCCTTTCGAAAACGGCTCGGACGCGGTGCGGTACGTGCGGTCGGGGAGGACGCCGAGGGGTGTTCCCCCTTCGCGCAGCCACGCGACCGTCCCGTCGGTGCGCACGATCAGCGGGGGCTCGTGCCCCGCGCACGCGTAACGCACCGTGTCGGACGGGCGGTCGACGATCCCGTAGAACAGGGTCACGAAGCGGTTCGGCTCGATCTGCTCGGCGATCAGGCGGTTGATCCGCGAAAGGCTCTCGTCGACCTCGACGCCGATCTGCGCCTCGGCGCGCAGGACCGCGACGACGTTGGACATCAGGAAGGCCGCGGGGAGGCTCTTGCCCGAGACGTCGCCGACCGCGAGGCCCAGGCTCCCTTCGCCGAAGGGGAGGAAATAGAACAGGTCGCCGCCGACGACGCGGCTCGGGAACGAGACCCCCGCGACGTCGAGCCCCGCGACGGTCGGCGATCCCTGCGGCAGCAGCCGCTGCTGGATGGAGCGCGCCGCCTCGAGGTCGGCCTCGAGCCGTTCCTTCTCGACGAGCTCACCCCGCTGCCGTTTGAGGTTGGCCGCCATCGCGTTGAGGGCGCCGGCGAGACGCGACAATTCGTCCTTCCCCGGCACGGGGACCCGATAGTCGAGGTCCCCGCCTCCGATCCGGTCGGCGCCCCGCTCGAGCGCCCTCACGTCGTCGACGACCGTCTGGACGATCGACCGCCCCGTGCGCACCGCGAGCCCCTCGACGATGCCGAGCACCAGGCCGAGCCCGCCGAGGAGCAGGAACGGCACCGCGTTCGACACGAGAAGGTAGGGGTTCCGCCGGATCGCCGTGAGCGCCTGCTTCAGGGAGCCGCGCACGGTCATGCCGACCGCGCCGCGCCGACCCTCGTCGTCGGTCTCGCGCCAGTTGCCGATCGGGAGGAACAGGCGGGACAAGGGGAACTTGCGGCGCGCGAGGTCCGTTCGCCCCGGCGTCTCCGGGGCGTAACCGGGGGTGCGGACCTTCGCCGCGGGCTGCGTCGCCTCCGCGTCGCGGAAGGAGACGACGACCGAGCCGAGCTTCACGCTCGGCATCTCGCGGAGCTCCACCTCGACGAGCGCGCGCTCGCCGTAGCGGGCGAGCCAGGTCTCGTCGAGGGGGATCCACGCTTCCGCCGCGCCCCGGCGCGCGACGAGGTGGAACCGTCCCTCGACGACGAGGAGCCCCTCCGCTTCGGACGCCGGGTCGCCGGGGAACGACGGTGGGGCGACGAACGACTCCGGGTCGCTCGCGGCTACCTCGGGGCCGCGCCGGATGAGCGCGGCCCCCACGGCGTCTTCGCCGAGTGCGAGCCGGGCCTTCGCGGCGGCCTCGTCGAACGGCCGGTCCTCGAGAAGGAGCGTCGCCGCGGCCGACGCGCGGTCGAGCGTCCGCTCCATCGCCTGGCGGGCGTCCGTGGCCTTGTGGAGCCCGTACCCCAGGACGATGACCGCGGTGACGGTGAGGGTCGAGAAGAACGCGGGGATCGATCGCGTGAGGGTGTGGTTGACGGCGAAGCGCCGCGCCAGCGGCAGCGTGCGCAACCCGACGGGCAGCAGGAGGAAGCGGAAGAACGCGACGACCAGCTGCACGCGGAACAGCGCGAGGGCGACGCGAAGAAACTGGACGATCGGATGGCCCGGGTCCTGCGCCTTGACGACCCCCTCGAGCTGCAGCCCGATCTGGAGCGTGTCGAGCCCGGCGACGCCGGTGGGGTCGAGGGTGGTGAGCGCCGCGATGGGGAGCGAGAGCACGAGGCCGAGGGCGCGCCGCCAGCCGGCGAGTTCCTTCGGCCAGTCGAGCCTGACGACGACGACGAGCAGCACGACCCAGCCGACGACGCGCAGGGCGACGGGGCCGAAGGTCATCAGGGACGCGGAGGCGACGAGGAACCAGAACCGCCCCCTGGGCCCCTCCGACGCGCGGACGATCGAGACCCAGGCCGCGAAGGCGGCGAGGAGCAGCAGCGCACGAGCGCCGTGGACGGCCCCCCCGGCCGCCGCGCCGCCCGCCGGGGCGAGCCACGCGAGGAGCGACTGCCCAACGAGCGCCGCGGCCACGATCGCGAGCGGCGCATCGAACGGCGCGCGGGCGACGCGCGGGCGGCGGAAGAGGGCGAAGGCGGCGACGGCGAGGATCGAAAGTTCGAGAAGCCAGCGCACGAACGGGGCCTCCGAGCCGAGAATGCAGGGTACAACGGGCCCCCGGCGAAACCACGGCTTCGTTGGCGCGCGGACGACAAGAAAGCCCGGGGAACGTGGAAGCGCCGATCGGGGGTAAGCTTCCCGCCGAGCGGTCCATCCGAAGGAGGAGATGTGATGATGCGTCGATCCCGGTTCGTGTTCGGCATCCTTCCCGCCGTCTGCTTCGTCGTCGGGCTCGCGGCGCTCGGCCTTCCCCCGGCGAGCGCGGAACCCCCCGATTTCTGCCCGCAACCTTCGGGCCCTCCGGGTCTCGAGTGCCGCGGGTGCCCGACCTTCGAGGATCCCGTGGTGTGCACGGTGCTCTGCGCCGGCGGGCACACGCAGAAGACCTTCACCAATGCGTGCTTCGCGTCGTGCAGCGGGTACCGGATCGTCGGAGAGTGCGTCCGGACCGGGGGTTGATGGATGCGATGCGCCGCGACCCGGATCGGGGCCGCCTTCGCCTTCTCGGCCCTGGCGACCCTGACGGGTTGCGGTGAGCCGAAGCCGCCGGCCCCGGCGGAGCCGGCACCGGTCACCACGCCCGTCGAGGAGGCGGAGGCGCCGCTCCCGCCCTCCGAGCTCGAGACGCAGCTGCCGCCCGCCGTGCTCGAGGGTGTCCTGAAGGCGTTCACGGGCGACCTCGACGCGATGGTCAAGCGGCGGGTCGTGCGGATCGGAGTCACGTTCAACCGCACGTTCTACTTCGTGGACAGGGGCGTGCAGCGCGGCGTGTCGTACGAATACGGGCAGCTCGTCGAGGAGCGGCTCAACAAGCACTTCAAGACCAAGGCGGCCGACAAGATCCACGTGGTCTTCGTGCCGCTGCCGCGCGAGATGCTGCTCTCGGCCCTCGTCGAGGGACGGGTCGACCTCGTCGCCGCCCAGGTCACGGTGCGGCCCGAGCTCGAGAAACACGTGGACTTCACGAACGCCACCCGGACGAACGTCCGCCAGGTCGTCGTCACCGGCCCCGGCGCGCCGGCGATCGCCTCGGTGGACGATCTGTCCGGCAAGGAGGTCTTCGTCCGGGAGAAGAGCGCGTATCACCAGAGCCTGCTCGCGCTCAACGAGACGTTCGTGGCGGGGGGCAAGCCGCCGATCGCGATTCAGGCCGCGCCGCCCAGCCTCGAGGACGACGACCTGCTCGAGATGGTGAACGCCGGCCTGATCCCCGCCATCGTCGTCGACGACTACCTCGCGAATTTCTGGAAGAAGGTCCTGCCGGAGATCGCGGTCCACGAGAACGTCGCCGTGCACAGCGGCGGCAAGCTCGCCATCGCCATCCGCAAAAACAGCCCGCAGCTCGCCTCCGCCTTGAACAAGTTCATGGGCAACTACGGGCTGGGAACGTCCTTCGGAAACCAGATCGAGCGCAGGTACCTCGTCGAGACCAGGTACGCGAAGAACGCCACCTCCGAGGCCAGTCGCAAGAAGTTCCAGCAGGTCGTCGACCTCTTCAGGAAGTACAGCGACCGGTACGACATGGACTTCCTGCTGATGGCGGCGCAGGCGTACCAGGAGTCCCAGCTCGATCACGCGGCGCGCAGCCGCGTGGGCGCCATCGGCATCATGCAGGTCATGCCGGCCACCGGTCGGGAGCTGAAGGTCGGCGACATCCGGCAGCTCGAGCCGAACATCCACGCCGGCGTGAAGTACGTTCGGAAGACGATCGACACGTACTTCAAGGACGAGCCGATGGACGCGCTGAACAAGGGGCTGTTCGCCTTCGCGTCCTACAACGCGGGGCCCAACCGCGTCCGCCAGTTGCGGGAGCTGGCGGCCAAGCGCGGGCTCGACCCGAACGTGTGGTTCGGGAACGTCGAGCAGATCGCCTCCGAACGGATCGGACGCGAGACGGTGACCTACGTCGCGAACATCTACAAGTACTAC
>DASVAW010000017.1 GCA_036376135.1 Candidatus Polarisedimenticolaceae bacterium
GTCACGATCCGCCCGACGATGTTCCTCGAGAGTCTCATCCCGCTCGCGGCTTCGAGCGTCCGCGATCGAAGCCGCATCGAGGTCCCTTTCGGAGCGGGCAGGACCTCTCCCGTCGCCGCCGCGGACGTCGCTCGCGTCGTCGCCGTGGTCCTCGCCGACCCGGAGCCGCACCGGGGTCGGGTTCACGAACTGACCGGTCCGCGGTCCCAGGACATGCACGGCGTCGCCCGGGAGTTCTCGGAGGCGCTGAACCGCGAGGTGACGTACGCCGACGCCACCCCCGAGGCATGGGAAGGCGCGCTGAGGGATGCGGCGTTGCCGGACCATCTGATCGGACATCTGGTCACGATGGGAGAGTTGCACCGTGCCGGGAGGTACGACCGGATCTCGGACGGCGTGGAGCGGCTGACGGGCCGAGCGCCGATGGGCGTCCGGGAGTTCGTGTCCATTCACGCGGAGGAATTCGGCGGGCGGCGGCCGTGAACGCTCGCCTCGCGCAGGGAACGGAACGATGGGGCCCCATTCCGCGGTCCGGCAGGGGCCGATCTCGAAGCGTTCGAGATCGGCGCTTCGCGCGGCGCCGCGCCAAGGAGAGGTCATGAGTACGAACGAAGGCACCGCCATCCGGCCATTCCGAGTCGCTTTCTCGGAGCAACAACTCGAGGACCTGCGCAGGCGGATCGCCGCGACGCGCTGGCCCACGCGGGAACTCGTCGCCGATCGATCCCAGGGGGTTCAGCTCGCGACGCTGCGCAACCTCGCCCAGTACTGGTCGAAGGAATACGACTGGCGCCGGTGCGAGGAGCGACTGAACGCGTTGCCGCAGTTCACGACCGTGATCGACGGCGTGAACCTGCACTTCATCCACGTCCGTTCCCGGCACGAGAACGCGCTGCCGCTGATCATGACGCACGGCTGGCCCGGTTCGATCGTCGAGCTGCTCGAGACGATCGGTCCCCTGACCGACCCGACGTCGCACGGCGGCGTCGCCGCCGACGCGTTCCATCTCGTGCTGCCGTCGCTGCCCGGCTACGGTTTCTCGGGTCAGCCGACCGAGCTCGGCTGGGACTCCGGCCGCATCGCCCGCGCGTGGGCGCAGCTGATGCAACGACTCGGCTACACGCGATACGTCGCCCAGGGGGGCGACGTCGGCGCCGACGTCACCGACGCGATGGGGCGGCAGGGGGTTCAGGGACTGGCCGGCATCCACCTCAACCTGCTCGGCGGTGCACTGGGCATCGTCGATCGGCTGCCTGCGGAGACCGATGCGGAGCGCGCGGCGCGCAACGCCGTCGCGACGTTCAAGGCGACGGGCTTCGGCTACTTCCTGGAGCAGTCCACGCGACCGCAGACGATCGGCTACTCGCTGCTCGATTCGCCGATCGGGCTCGCGGCCTGGTTGCTCGACCACGACACGGACAGCTACACCAAGATCTCCCGAGCCTTCGTCGACGGCGAGCCGGCGGGCGGGCTGACGCGGGAGAGCATCGTCGACAACATCACCCTGTACTGGCTGACGGGCACCGGCGCCTCGGCGGCCCGTTGGTACTGGGAGTTCGGGCAGTTCCTGGCGGCGGCCATCGCGAGCGGCGCGGCCCCGCCGCCGGTCTTGGTTCCCGTCGGTTTCACCACGTTCCCCGGCGAGCTCTGGGCGGCGCCGCGAAGCTGGGCCGAGGCGGTCTACCCCGGCCTCGCCTACTTCAACGCGGTCGATCGCGGCGGTCACTTCGCCGCCTGGGAGGAACCGGCGCTCTTCTGCACCGAGGTGCGGGCGGCGTTCCGCTCGCTGCGCTGATGGCGAGGCCGAGGGACGGGATGCGCCGAGTCCCGGCGCTGCTGGCGGCCTCGGCCACCCTCGTGGGCGGCGTGGCCTTCCTGGCGAGCCCGCTTCGGGACGCGCGGGCTGAGGAGGCCGCGCCGCTCTTCGTGACCGAGATCCCGACGGGATACCGCGACTGGAAGCTGGTCTCGGTGGCCCACGAAGAGGGCGACCTGAAGGACATTCGCGCCGTTCTGGGCAACGAAGTGGCGATCCGCGCCTATCGGGGAGGATCGTCGCCGTTCCCCGAAGGCACGGTCATCGGCCGGATCGCCTGGAGCCACGTCCCGTCGGCCGAGAACAACAAGGCGTTCGGCCGCGAGCAGTCCTTCGTCGCGGGCGCGCCGACGCCGTTCTACCTCCAGTTCATGGTCAAGGACTCGAAGAAGTACGCCGCGACCGGCGGCTGGGGGTACGCGTCCTTCGACCCGGACGGCAAGCCCAGTCCGGAATCCGCCATGAAGACCTGTTTCCCGTGCCATCAGGCCGTCAGCGATCGCGACTTCGTCTTCACGAGATACTCACCCTGACGGGGGGGAGGAGCCGAGCCCCGGCACGGCGAGTGGGTCCGACGCGGCGGGACCGACGTTACCTCGGCGGTGCCGGGGCGTTGTCGATGTAGGTGGACCCGCCGTTCGGAACGGTGTAGGAGAGCCAAGGGGACCGGCGACGGATGCAGATCCTGAGAATCGACCACGTCCAACTTGCCATGCCGCCGGGCAAGGAAGGCAAAGCCCGCGACTTCTACTTCGGCCTGCTCGGAATCCCCGAGGTCCCGAAGCCCGCCGCCCTCGCCGGACGGGGGGGCGTGTGGTTCCAGAACGGCGAGGTGAAGGTCCATCTCGGGATCGAAGCCGAGTTCCGACCGGCGCGGAAGGCTCACCCGGCGTTCCTCGTGCGGGGGCTGGAGGTGCTGGTGCATCGGCTTCGTGAGGCGGGCGTACCGGTCGTCGATGACGGGTTGCTCCCGGGGTACGAGCGTGTTTATGTGACGGACCCGTTCGGGAATCGCCTGGAGCTGATGGAGCCGACGGAATGAGTCGCCGAGGGGTGCCGCCGAACGAACGGTTGAATCCGACGGGAACAGCGCGGACGATCCGGTAGGACGGCGCGCGATACCCCGAGGGCGGTCTCCACCCCCCGAAAGGAACCTCCCATGTCGAAGGTCGTCGCAATCATGTCCATGTCGCTCGACGGCTACGTCGCCGACCCCGACGACGGCGTGGCCGAGGTTTTCGACTGGTACGTCAACTCGGGGGACGTCGAGATCCACACCGGTGGGTCGGACCCCATGACGTTCAGGGTGTCCGGCCCGAGTGCCGAGCACCTGCGCGGTCTCTTTTCCGGACTTGGTGCCGTGCTCACGGGGCGACGCACGTTCGAAGTCGCCCATGGCTGGGGCGGAAACCACGCGTGGGGACCGGCGTTCGTGCTCACCCACCACATCCCCGCCGGATGGCCGCGACCCGACTCGACGGTCCATTTCGTCACCGACGGCGTCGAGAGTGCCGTGAGCCAGGCCAAAGCCGCCGCCGCCGGGAAGTCCGTCGGGGTCCACGGCGCCAACACCATCCAGCAGTGCCTGAATGCCGGGCTGCTCGACGAGATCCACGTCGACATCGCGGCGCTCCTTCTCGGCTCCGGAGTCCGACTTTTCGACCACCTCGCCGGCACGCCGGCCGTCCTCGGCAACCCGACGGTGATCCCGGGAGTCGGCGTCACCCACCTGCGTTACCCGGTGCGCAAGGCGTGCCCATGACACGACCCCTTCGGTATTCGATCAACGTCACTTTGGACGGGTGTTGCGACCACCGTGCCGGGTCCACGGATGAAGAGTTGCATCGTTACTGGGCCGAGAATCTCGCGCGGGCCGACGCGCTCGTCTTTGGCCGGGTAACCTACGAAATGATGGAGGCCGCGTGGCGACTGCCGGCGACGGGAGTGAGGCCGGATTGGATGGCCGATTGGATGGAGCCCTTCGCCCGGACGATCGACGCCGCGAAGAAATACGTCGTCTCGAGGACCTTGGACCGGGTCGACTGGAATGCGGAGCTCGTGCGCGGCGATCCGGGGGAGGCCGTTCGACGGCTGAAGCGGGAATCGGGCAAGGGACTGTTCCTGGGCGGCGTGAAGCTCCCGCTGGCCCTGGCGGAGCTGGGATTGATCGATGAGTACGAGTTCGTGGTGCACCCCAGGGTGGCGGGCCACGGGCCGACGCCGTTCGCGGGGCTGTCGAAGTATGTCGACTTGAAGCTCGTGAGCCGGCTGGAGTTCGGCTCGGGGGCGGTGGCGTTACGGTATGAGCCGAAAAGGTGACCCCCGGGTTTGTGACCCCGGTCGGCCGGTCGGCGTCGTGACGTTCCATGACGCGTTCAAGGTGGAGGGCTGAGGGCATGAAGGCGCCGACGGGTCCCCCGCGGGTGCGAGGCAAGGCGAAGCCGAAGGAGAGGGGCGGAGCGGCCGCGGTTCCCGCGTCCCGGCTCATCGACCAGAGGATCCTCGACCTGGGGGGATGGCGCGGGGAGACCCTCGCCCGCATGCGTGCGCTGATCCTGGAAGCCGACCCCGAGATGACCGAGGAGTGGAAGTGGAACACTCCGGTCTGGTCGCACCAGGGGATCGTCTGCACCGGGGAGGCGTACAAGCAGGTCGTGAAGCTCACCTTCGCCCGGGGGGCCGGGCTCCCCGACCCGTCGGGCCTCTTCAACTCGAGCCTGGAAGGCAACACGCGAAGGGCGATCGACATCCGCGAGGGGGAGACGGTCGACGCGCGCGCGTTCAAGGCGCTCATTCGGGCCGCGGTGGCCGATCGAGGAGGCCGGGGTTGACGGACCTGGCATTCGGCCCGGATGCCGTCGCCCGCGTCCGGTCGAGCTTCGACCGGCAGGCGTTCATGCGAACCGTCGCGGCTCGCCTCGTCTCGGTCGAGCCGGGAGTCGTCGTCATCGAGTGGCCGTTCCACAGCGACCTGACCCAGCAGCACGGCTTCCTGCATGCCGGGGTCGTGACGGCCGTCGCGGACAGCGCCTGTGGGTACGCGGCGTTCAGCCTCATGGACGAAGGGGCCGCCGTCCTGAGCGTGGAGTTCAAGGTCAACCTCATGAAGCCCGCCGCGGGCGAGCGCTTCCGGGCGGAGGGACGAGTCGTCCGTGCCGGGCGCACGCTGACCGTCTGCGCGGCGGAGGTGCGGGCGTACCAAGGCGGGGAGGAGACGACCATCGCCGTCATGCAAGGGACGATGATGGCGGTCCGGGACAAACCAGGGTTGGTGGGGTGAGTCGACCTTCGGGGTGACCGAAGGCGGCGAGACGAAGTCATGCACGACAGCGGAATGGCACAACTCCTCCTCCAAAACCGCCACACAGGCGAGCGGCTGGCGCTTCGCCGGGTCCGCCGAGGCGACGAGGTGTGGCTCGAGCTGAAGGGGTCGCTACCTCCCCGTCGCGAGGGGCCACCGATGCACGTCCACTTCGCGGAGGACGAAGAGGGATTCGTCCGGTCCGGTCGCCTGTCGGTCGTGGTCGAGGGGCGGCAGGCGACGGTGGACGCGGGCGCGTCCACTTCCATCCCGCGTGGTGCGGCGCACCGCTGGTGGAACGACGGCGACGAACCGCTCGAGTTCGAGGGATTCGCCCGCCCGGTCGTCGATCTGGACCGCTACCTTCAGGCGATCTTCGAGGTCATGAACGCGGGTCCCGAAGGTCGGCCCCCGTTGTTCTATCTCGCTCACGTCGCTCTCCGGCACCGTCGCACGCAGGCGGTGCTCCTCATGCCGCGGCCGATCCAGGGCGTGTTGTTCCGGGTCGTCGTCGCGATCGGTACGCTGCTCGGCCGCTATCGGGGCGACGATTGGCCCGGGTGCCCGGCGCGGTGCTTCGGGGCGCCGGCGGCGACGGAGTCCAACGTGGCTGGCGCCGGGTTCGACTCGGACTGACGGTCCGTTCACGCGGAGTCGCGCGGGAGGCGGGCGCATGAAACACCGGCGCATCGTCGTGACGCACTACGGCGGGCCCGAGGTCGTTCGGGTCGTCGAGGAGGAGTGCCCGGAGCCCGTGCACGGCGAGGTCCGGGTGAAGGTGCTCGCCGCCGGGGTTTCCCTGCCCGACGTCCTCGCCCGCGAGGGGGTCCATCCCGAGACGCCTCGGCCCCCATTCACGCCGGGGTGGGACCTCGTCGGCGTGGTGGATCGGCTCGGCGCGGAGGTCACCGGCGTCGAGGCCGGCCGGGTGGTCACGGCGATGCCGATCCACGGCGCCTGGGCGGAGTTCGTGTGCCTGCCGGAGCGGGAGCTGATCCCGGTGCCGGCGGGGCTGGACCCCGCCGAGGCGGTGAGCCTCGTGCTCAACTACGTCACCGCGTTCCAGATGATGCATCGCACGGCCTCGGTTCGATCGGGCGCACGGGTGCTGATTCACGGCGCGGCCGGGGGGGTCGGCACGGCGCTGTTGCAGCTTGGGCGCCTCGCCGGACTGGAGATGTACGGCACTTGCTCCCCACGCGGGGCGTCCACGGTCTCCGAGCTGGGAGCCGTTCCCATCGACTACCGGGAGCGGGATTTCGTCGAGGAGATCCGCCGCATCACGGGGGACGGCGTGGACGTCGTCTTCGATCCCATCGGGGGAGACCACCTGTGGAGATCGAGGAAGGCGCTCCGTCCCGGGGGGAAGGTCGTCGGCTACGGCCTCTCCACGTCGTTGCGCGGTGAGGGTCTGACCTCGAGTCGACCCGGCCGCAGGCAACGCTTCCGCGGGACCGCGGCGTTCGCCCGGACCATCGCCGCGAGCTGGCTGCTGCCCGGACGGAGACGGGTGGTTCCCTACAGCATCCAGACGCTCAAGAAGGTGAAGCCGGCGTGGTTTCGCGAAGATCTCGTCGCGCTGCTCGACTTCCTCCAACAGGGCAAGATCCGGCCTCTCGTCGCGTCACGATTCCCGCTCGCCGAAGCCAGGCAAGCCCAGGAGTTGCTTGAGAAGGGCGGGGTGATCGGGAAGATCGTGCTCGTGAGCGCCGGGTGACGCTTTTCACGCCGGCGCCGGAGGGTTAGCCTTCGGCAGGAGGGTCCCGCCATGCCGACCGCCAAGCGTCTCCAGTTCTCCGTCGTCATCGCCGCTCCTCCGGCGAAGATCTGGTCCACGATGCTCGAGCTGGACAGTTACCGCGAGTGGACGCGGGCGTTCTGCGAGGGGTCGTATTACGAGGGCTCGTGGGAGCGCGGCGCAAGAATCCGGTTCCTCGCCCCGGGCGGCGAGGGGATGGTCGCCGAGATCGCGGAGTGCCGCCCGCACGAATTCGTCTCGATCCGACATCTCGGGGTCATCGCCGGCGGGGTCGAGGACACGACGAGCGAGACCGTGCGCGCATGGGCTCCCGCCTACGAGAACTACACCCTCGAGTCGGTTCCCGAGGGGACGCGCCTCGTGGTGGACCAGGACGTCACGGCGGAGTACGAGG
The DNA here is from genome assembly GCA_036376135.1 of Candidatus Polarisedimenticolaceae bacterium. NCBI lineage: Bacteria > Pseudomonadati > Acidobacteriota > Candidatus Polarisedimenticolia > Candidatus Polarisedimenticolales > Candidatus Polarisedimenticolaceae > Candidatus Polarisedimenticolaceae bacterium. Next base: position 7,271 of record DASVAW010000017.1, read on the forward strand.
CGATGATGGGGGAGATGTGGCCGAAGGCGCTGGAGCGACTGAAGGGGCTGTGCGAGCGGAGCGCGTGATCGACCTTCGCGTCGCGACCGAAGCCGACCTCCCGGAGGTTCGGGAGCTCCTTCGCGAGTACCACGCATGGACCGGCGTCGACCTCGGCTTCCAGGGGTTCGAGCGGGAGCTCGCGGAGCTTCCGGGCGGCTACGCCGCTCCGGACGGCGTGCTGCTCGTCGCGTGCCTCGACGGAGCGATGGTCGGGTGCGTCGCGGCGCACCGCTGGAACGACGACGTGTGCGAGATGAAGCGCCTCTACGTTCGGGACGCGGCGCGGGGGACCGGCTGCGGCCGCGCGCTCGTCCGGCGCGTCCTCGACTGGGCGCGCGAGGCGCGGTACCGGCGCGTCGTGCTCGACACGCTGCCGGTCATGGATCAGGCGCAGCGCATGTACGAGCGGCTGGGATTCCGCGACATCCCGCCCTACCGGCCGAACCCGGTCCCCGGGGCGCGGTATCTCGGGCTGACGCTGGAATGAACCGGGAAGGAGACGGCAATCCGATGTCGAAACTGCGCGTCCTGTGTTTCGGAACGTCCCTCGACGGCTACGGCGCCGGCCCGAACCAGAGTCTCGAACACCCGCTCGGCGTCGGCGGGCCGGAGATGATGGCGTGGTTCTTCCCGACCCGAACCTGGACGCGGATGCAAGGCGGGGACGGGGGAGAGACGGGCGTCGACGACACGATGGCCGCGCAGGGGTTCGAGGGGATCGGCGCCTGGATCCTCGGCCGGAACATGTTCGGTCCGGTCCGGGGGCCGTGGCCGGACGAGAGCTGGAAGGGGTGGTGGGGAGACGAGCCGCCCTACCACGTGCCGGTCTTCGTCCTGACGCATCACGCGAGGGCGCCGCTGAAGATGGCCGGAGGCACCGAGTTCTTCTTCGTCACCGACGGGATCCACGCGGCGCTCGAGCGGGCGAGGGAAGCGGCGGGGGGGAAGGACGTCCGCCTCGGGGGCGGCGTCGCGACCGTCCGGCAATACCTGCGGGCGCGCCTGATCGACGACCTTCACCTCGCCGTGCGCCCCGTGCTGCTCGGCTCCGGGGAGGCGCTGTTCCACGACCTCGACCTTCGCGCGCTGGGGTACGAGTGCGCGAGGCACGTCGCCGGCGAGCGCGCGATGCACGTCTTCCTTCGTCGGCGGTAGGCGGGGGCCGGCAGGAAGTCGCGACCGCCGAGACGAACGTGGCCGTTGGCGTAGACTGCGGCGTTCGTCCGACCCCGAAGGAGACTCGAGATGAAGTTCCTGCCCGCCCTGATGCTCGTCCTGTGCGCCGTCCACCCCGCCCCGGCGGAGGAGCCCCCGCCGGCTCCGGAGGCGCCGAAGCGGGCGGTCCTCGTGACCGGTGCGAGCGCCGGGATCGGCCGCAAGATCACCGAGAAGCTCGCCGCCGAGGGGTTCTTCGTCTTCGCCGGCGCGCGCAAGGAGCAGGACCTCAAGGACCTCGACGCGATCCCGAACGTGGACAGCGTGCGCCTCGACGTCACGAGCCAGGCCGAGATCGCCGCGGCGGTCGAGACGATCCGCAAGTCCGGGCGACCGCTCTACGCCGTCGTCAACAATGCGGGGGTCGTGGCGATCGACCCGGTCCTCAGCACCCGGGACGAGGACTTCGACTTCCAGATGCAGGTGAACGTCTACGGCGTCTTCCGCGTCACGAAGGCGTTCGCCCCCTTGGTCGTCGAGTCGAAGGGGCGCATCGTCAACATCAGCTCGATCTCGGCGTTCCTCACGAGCGGCGGCGCGGCGGGATACACGGCGAGCAAGGCGGCGGTCGAGGGGTTCACGGCGGCACTCGCGACGGAGATGGCGCCCAGCGGTGTGGCGGTGATCGCGGTCGAGCCCGGCGCCTACAACACGGACATCGTGAAGAAGGCGTACGACCGTTCGGTGACGAAGGGGTTCGACGGCGACCGGTCGAAGATGAAGCCCCCCGACGAGGTCGCGGCCGCGGTGCACCGTGCCCTCACGGACGTGAAGCCGAAGCCCCGTTACATGGTGGTCCCGTCCCCCGAGCAGGCGGAGAAGACCATCCGGTCGGCCATCGACGCGGTGGTGCAGCTCAACGAGGACCAGGCGTACACGTACGACCGCGAGAAGCTGATCAAGATGCTCGACGAGGCGATGGCGAAGGCGAAGGGGAGGTAGGGGTGGCGGTCGGGGGAACCTTCCCGAGCGCCTCGCGGATTCGCGGCGCCCACTTTCGGTAGGTGCCCCTGCCTCCGCCGAGTTCGCGTACCAGCACGACGCCATCCCGAACCAGGAGCTTGGTGGGGTAACCCTCGACGTCGAGCTTCATGAACCAGCCGTCGGGATCGGCGACGACCGGCAGCTCCGCCATTCCGTACTGCGTCGCCAACCGTTCGATCTGGTCGTGACGCCAGCCGCCGTAGACCGGAGCCACGATCTCGAATCGCCCGTCCGCGCCGAACTCGCGGGCGAGTCTCGCGAGGTCCGGGGCTTCCCGCGTGCACGGCTTGCAACCCCCCGCCCAGAAATCGACGAGGTAGACCTTCCCCGGCGCATCGAGGGTAACGAACGACCCGTCGGGCCGCTGGAAACGAAGCGGGGATGGGAGCGGTCCGGTCGGAAGATCCGCGGCGCGTGCGCCGGTGACCAGGAGCCCGACCGACATCACTTGAGCGAGCGCGGCCACCGGCGTAGAAAGGCGCAGGCACACCTCCCATCGACTTGGGTCTGCGCTGATTGTAGTCGCCCTGGGAACAGCGGCCGTCACGGCCGCGGAGCCGCTGCGGATCGCGAAGCTTCAGCGCTTCGCCCCGTTCGCGTTCCAGGACCTCGCCGGGAAGACCTGGACCGAGGCCGACTTCCTCGGGCGCGTCACCGTGATCGAGATCTGGTCGAGCTGGTGCGGTCCGTGCGTGAAGAACCTCCCGGAGGTCCGGAAGCTGCACGAGCGCCTGAAGGGCGACCCGTCGACCCGGTTCGTCTCGATTGCGGAGGACCGGTCCCCGGAGCGACTGCAGGCGCTGTTCGCCCGTTCGCCCGGATCGTCGTTTCCCGTGTTGGTCGCGGGCGAGGGGATCGAGCCACAAACGCTGCCGACGACGGTGATCCTCGATCGCGAGGGGTACGTTCGGGAGATCCGCCTGGGGCTCGGTCCCGGCTGGGTCGAGGACACCCTCAATTCGGCGGAGGCCGTGAAGAAGCGGTTGCCGGTGCGGTTCCTTCGGTGAGCGCGGAGGGAGACGAGCGCCGTCACAGCGCGTCGAGTGGCGCTGGTGACCTCGAACACGGCGCTCGGCGCTGCCCCGGGCAACATCGCCCTGTCGAAACGCGCTTCCGGTCTGCCCAAGCCCTCCGTCGTCAACGTCTCCCAGATTCTGACGATCGCGAAGTCGTCCCTCGTCGAGCGCGTCGCCCAACTCGACGAGGACGCGATGCGCCGGGTCGATGACGGACTCCGACTGGTGCTCCAAGTCTGACCGGATCCGGCGAGGGGGCTATCGTTCGGTTCGAATCGCCGCGGGGTTGCCGCGCCAGCGGAACTTGCCGCGATAGCGCCGGATGGCCTCCTGGCGTCGAAGTCGCAGGAGCGTGCGCAAGCCGAGTTCCACCGCTTCTCGCTTGGTCCTGAGGCCGGTCGCTCGGAGCGTAGCTCGCATGAGCGCGTCGTCGATCTCGATCCTCGTGCGCACGTTCCGTACCCTCGCGGTGAAGGGGGCCCATCGTACGACCGGGAGCCCGTCCGCGGGAAGTGCGGCTGCATCGGATCGGCTCAAGCCGGCCGTTGCAGCGGTGAAACCCGTGTCCGGCGTAAACTCCCGCGATCGTCCGATCCCAACGCCCCGTAAGGGAAATGGCGAAGGAGCCCCCCGATGAAGATCGCCACCGCCGTCGTCCGTGTCCTTCTGGGACTGCTCTTCCTGTTCTCCTCGGTCACGTACCTTTTCGGGCTGATCCAGCCGCCGCCCCTGACCGGGGCGCTGAAGACCTTCAACGACGGGCTCCTCGCGTCGGTCTACCTGCTGCCGACGGTGAAGGTCGTCGAACTCCTGTGCGGCGTCGCGTTCGTAGTCGGAAGGTTCGTCCCGCTCGCGACG
>DASVAW010000018.1 GCA_036376135.1 Candidatus Polarisedimenticolaceae bacterium
CCCACCGGGAACATGGTGCTCGACATCGGCGGCGGGACCTCCGACGTCGCCGTGATCTCGATGGCGGGGATCGTCTACTCGCGCTCGGTCCGCGTCGCCGGCAACGAGATGGACGAGGCGATCATCCAGTACATCAAGCGCAAGTACAACCTGCTGATCGGCGAGCGGACCGCCGAGGAAGTGAAGATCAAGCTCGGCTCGGCGTTCCCGCTCGACGAGGAGCTCACCCTCGAGATCAAGGGGCGCGACCTGGTCGAGGGCGTTCCGAAGACGATCGTGGTCTCCGACGAGGAGATCCGCGAGTCCCTGGCGGAGACCGTCGCGACGATCATCGAGGCGGTGCGCGTCGCGCTCGAGCAGACGCCGCCCGAGCTCTCCGCGGACATCGTGGACCGCGGCATCGTGCTCACGGGCGGCGGCGCCCTGCTGAAGAACCTCGACAAGCGCCTGCGCGAGGAAACGGGCCTGCCGGTGTCGATCGCCGACGACCCGCTCACCTCGGTCGTCATGGGCACCGGCAAGATGCTCAGCGACTTCGAGATCCTCCGCAAGGTCGCGCTCGACTGAAAGCGCGGCACCCCACGTGGCGGCGAGCCAGGCGAATCCGACCCGCTCCAACGCGGTGCTGCTCGTCGTCGTTCTCTTCGCGCAGCTGCTGCTGATGGCGGGGAGCCTGCGGCGGGAGGACGCCGCGGACGCGGTGGAGGACGGGGTGCGAACCGCGTCCGGCCCGGTGCTCGGCGCGGCGCGCACCGTCGGCGGCTCGGTCGTCGCGGCCCTCCGGATGTTCGGCGACGTCGGGCGCTCGCGAAAGGAGCTCGCGGCGATGCGCGGGGAGATCGCAACGCTCAGCGCGGAGGTCGATCGACGTCAGGAGCAGGCGCTCGAGAACGACCGCCTGCGCCGTCTGCTGGGGATGCGTGAGCGGCTCGCCCCCCGTTCCGTCGGCGCGGAAGTCATCGCGGCGAGCCTCACCGGGCAGTCCCGCGTGGTGGTCGTGGGGGTCGGCACCGAAGCGGGCATCCGCGTCGACCTTCCCGCCGTGGCCTGGGGGGGAGCGGTCGGACGGGTCGTCGCCGCCGGGAGCGGGTACGCGAAGATCCGGTTGCTCACGGACCCGTCGAGCGGGGTGTCGGGGGTCGTCCAGCGCTCGCGTGTCGAAGGGGTGCTGCGCGGCCGGGCCGACGGACTGTTCGAGATGCAATACGTGCCGAAGTACGCCGACGTCGCCGTGGGCGACGCGGTCGTCACCTCCGGGCTCGACGGCGTCTTCCCGAAGGGATTCACGATCGGGCGCGTCGCTCGCGTGCAGGAGACGACCGGGGCGTCCATGCGGATCGAGGTCCTTCCGGAGATCGACTACGGCGAGATCGAGGAGGTGCTGATCCTCCTCGAGAAGACCGGCAGCGAGACCCTCGAGGCCGGGGCCCCGGCCGAGCCGGCGCGATGATCGTCCTTCGCGCGAGCCTCGCCCTCGCCGTCGCCCTGGGGGTGCAGATCGTGCTGGGGCTGTGGGCTCCCGGCCTCACGCGCTGGGTGGACGTCCTCCTGTTCCCCGTCGCCTGGTACGCGCTCGCCGTCTCCCAGCGCGCGGGGCTCGTCGTGGGATGCGTCGCCGGCCTGCTTCAGGACGCCTGGCTGCAGGCGGAGATGTTCGGGGCGAGCGGCTTTTCGAAGAGCCTGCTCGGCTGGGCGCTGGGCGGACTCGCGGCGCGGTTCGAGCTCAACGTGGCCTGGGGGCGCGCGACCGCCGGTGCGCTGCTCCCCGTGATCGATCGGCTCGTGCTGCTGGGGCTTCGCGCGTTGTTCGACCGGGGGGTCGTCGCTCCGGACCCCGTGGAGCTCGCCGTGCGCGCCGGTGCGGGGGCCTTGCTGACGCTGGGCGTATTCGCCACGATGGATCGGGTCCTGAAGATCGACCCCCGACGCGGGAGGCGGGCGCGCCCCCCGCGCTGAAGGCCCCATGGACTATCGCGAGCGCTGGGAACTGAAGGAATACCTGAGCGAGCAGCGGCTCTCCCGCCGCGTGCTGCTGCTCCAGGTGCTCGTCTCGACGCTGCTGGTCGGCTATCTCGCGGTGTTCTGGCACCTGCAGATCACCGGCGCCGAGGAGTACCGGGCGCTGGCCGAGAACAACCGGCTGCGCCGGATCCCCATCCCCCCGACGCGGGGCGTCGTGCTCGACCGGAACGGGGCGGTGCTGGCCTCGACGAGGCCCGCGCTCAATCTCGTCCTCGTGCGCGAGGGGCTCGTCGACGCCGAAGGGCAGCTTCGCCGCCTCACGGAGGTTCTCGGCATCCCGTACGACGAGCTCGCGCAACGGCTCGTCGCGATGCGCTCGCGACCCACCTTCGAGCCGCTCGTGATCCGCGAGGACGTCGGCGTCGCGGAGATCGCGAAGGTCGAGGCGCGTCGCGAGTGGTTCCCGGCCGTCGAGATCGAGGAGACGTCGCTGCGGGACTACCCCGACGGCCCCGCGGTCGCCCACGTCGTGGGGTACGTCGGCGAGGTGACCGAGTCCCAGCTCGCCGCGCAGGCCCAGGAAGCCGGACTCCAGCAGGGGGACGTCGTGGGCAAGGCGGGGGTGGAGCGCGCCTACGACGACAGGCTCCGCGGGCGCCGCGGGTGGAAGCTCGTCACGGTGAACGCCGTCGGCCGGCCCTTCGGCGACGCCGAAGTCGGCCGCGTCCCCGAGGACGGGAGCAGCCTCAGGCTCACGATCGACGCCCGGCTGCAGCGCAAGCTGGTCGAGGCGATGGGCGAGGAGGTCGGCGCGGGGATCTTCATGGACCCTCGGACCGGGGAGGTGCTCGCGCTCGCGTCGACGCCGGGGTACGACCCGAACGTCTTCGCGGGGCGTGTCCCGGCCGCCGTGTGGCAGTCGTTGCTCAAGGACCCCAAGCGCCCGCTGCACGACCGGGCGATCGGCAGCTTCTACGCGCCGGGATCGACGTTCAAGATCCTGATGTCGGTCGCGGGGCTCGAGTCGGGCTCGATCGGTCCGGGCTCGCGCGTGTTCTGCACGGGGTCCGCGGTGATCTACGGCCGGCCGTTCCTGTGCTGGAAGAAGGGCGGGCACGGCTCGGTGGACGTCCACCAGGCGCTCGTGCATTCCTGCAACGTTTTCTACTACCTCCTCGGCCGGGACATGGGGATCGACGCGATCACCAAGTACGGCGCGATGTTCCACTACGGACGGACGACCGGCATCGACCTCCCCGGCGAGACCCGGGCGGTGCTCCCGAGCGTCGAGTGGAAGAAGAAGGTCCGGAACGAGCCCTGGTACGCCGGGGACACGATCTCGGTCTCGATCGGGCAGGGGCTGCTGGCGGTCACCCCGGTGCAGATGGCCACGATGGTGTCGGGGATCGCGACCGGGTCGGTCCCGACTCCGCACCTCAGCCGGGAGGGGGATTTCCCCCCCGAGAAGCTCGCCGTCCGGCCCGAGACGCTCGCGGTCGTGCGCGCCGCTCTCGCCGACGTCGTCGAGGAAGGGACCGGACGCCGGGCGCAGCTCCCGGGGATCTCCGTCGCCGGGAAGACCGGCACCGCCCAGGTGTTCAAGAAGTCCGCCGGGATCGACGCCGACAAGCTCGCGAAGGAGGAGCGCGACCACGCCTGGTTCGTCGGGTACGCCCCCGCCGAGAATCCCGAGATCGCGTTCGCCGTGGTGATCGAGCACGGAGGCCACGGCGGCACGACCGCCGCGCCGGTCGTCCGCCAGGTGCTCGAGGTGTTCTTCGAAGCGAGGCTCCCGAAGGCGCCCGATCCGAGGCTCCAGGCGGCGGCGACGACGCGCCCCGGGGGGACCGATGCTGCGGCGCCGCTGGCTCGGTAGGCTCGACGTCGCGACGTTGTGGACCACCCTCGCGCTCGCCGCGGCGGGGCTGCTCGCGATCGCCTCGGCCACGCACGGCGACCCGGCGCGGGCGGGGCTGTGGAAGACCCAGCTGCTGTGGCTCATGGTCGGTCTCGTCGTCCTGGCCGTGGTCGTCGCGGTCGATTACCACCTCTGGGCCGAGTTCGCCTACGCGCTCTACGGCGTCTCGGTCGTGTTGCTCCTCGCGGTGCTGTTGTTCGGCAAGGAGGTCGGCGGGAACAAGTCCTGGCTGGACCTGGGTCCGGTCGCCTTCCAGCCCTCCGAGCTCGCGAAATGGACGACGTGCCTGGCGCTCGGGGCGTACCTCGCCGACCGCGTGCGCGGCGCGCTCCGCCTTTCCCAGGCGGCGACGATGGGGCTGATCGCGGGGCTGCCGGTCGCACTGATCGCCCGGCAGCCCGACATGGGGACCGCCCTGACGTTCGTTCCGATCTTCTGTGCGGCCCTCCTGCTGGGCGGGCTGCGTTGGCGGTGGGTCGTGGGGGCGGCGATCCTCGCGGCGCTCCTCGCGCCTTTGGGCTGGCAGCGCCTCAAGCCGTATCAGCAGGAGCGCATCCGGACCGTCTTCCAGCCCGAGCGCGATCCGTCGGGCGTCGGCTACCAGATCCGCCAGTCCAAGATCGCGATCGGATCGGGCGGGCTCGTGGGGAAGGGGCCCTTCGAAGGGACCCAGAGCGGCCTCAACTTCCTTCCCGCGCAACACACCGACTTCGTGCTCGCGGTCCTGGCGGAAGAGCTCGGGTTCATCGGCGTCGCCGCGATCCTGGGCCTCTTCCACTTCCTGCTCTGGCGCGGGATCCTGGCCGCGCGATCCTCGCAGGACCGGCTCGGAACCTACCTGAGCCTGCTCGTCGTCTCGTGGTTGCTCGGTCAGATCGCGATCAACGTCGGGATGGTCCTCGGCCTGCTCCCCACCATCGGCGTGCCGCTTCCGCTGCTGTCGTACGGGGGCACCGCGCTACTGGCGGTGATGAGCGGCATCGGGATCGTCATGAACGTGAGGACGCGCCGTTTCGTGAACTGAAGCGCTCGCCCCATGCGCTAGACTCCCGCCTCCGGCACAGCGCTTTCGACAGCGCGGGCGACGGGTCCGTCGCCTCGGCAGGAGGACATGCCATGACCCGCACGGGGCTCCCGACCCAAGACGACGCCCTCTTCCAGGAAATCCTCGCGGGGGTCCAGAAACCCCTCCGCTACATCGGCGGCGAGTGGAACCAGGTCGTCAAGGACCACCGCCAGGTCGACCTCACCTTCGCGCTCGCCTTCCCGGACGTCTACGAGATCGGGATGTCCCACCTGGGATTCCGGATCCTCTACCCGCTCCTCAACGCGCGCGAGGACGTGGCGGCCGAGCGGGTGTTCTGTCCGTGGCCGGACATGGGGGACTCGCTCCGGCGCAGGGGACTTCCCCTCGCCACGCTGGAAACCGGCACGCCCCTTCGGCGGATGGACGTCGTGGGGTTCTCGCTGCAGTACGAGATGACCTTCACCAACGTCCTGGAGATGCTCGACCTCGCCGGGATCCCGCTCCGCTCGGCGGACCGCGGGGAGGACGATCCCCTCGTCGTCGCGGGGGGGCCGGTCGTGTTCAACTCCGAGCCGATCGCGGACTTCCTCGACTTCGTGTTCGTGGGGGACGCCGAGGAGCTGCTCCCGGACTTCCTCGATCGGCTCAAGGAGCTCAAGCGGCGCCGCGCGCCGCGGGCGGAGCGGATCCGGGCGCTCGCCTCGGTCGAGGGCGTCTACGCGCCGGCGCTCTACGCCCTCGAGGAGGACCACGGGCTGCTCGTCCCCGTCGGCACCGGGGCCGCCCCCGACCCGGTACGCCGGCGGATCGTCTACGACCTCGACCGCTTCCCGTTCCCCGACCGGATCGTGGTCCCCCACGCCGAGATCGTGCACGACCGCGTGTCGGTCGAGATCATGCGCGGCTGCCCGGTGGGGTGCCGCTTCTGCCAGGCGGGGTACATCTACCGGCCGACCCGCGAGCGCGACCCGAACCAGGTGCGGGACACCGTGATCCGGTCCATCCGCTCCACGGGGTACGACGAGTTCTCGCTCGCCTCGCTGAACACGGGGGAATACGGCGCGATCCACGAGGTGTTGTTCGACCTGATGGACCGCTTCGAGCCCGAACGGGTGTCGGTCTCGCTCTCGTCGATGCACGCCTCCACGATGACCGAGGAGCTCGCCCGCCAGGTGCGTCGCGTCCGGAAGTCCGGTTTCACCATCGCGCCCGAGGCGGGGACCCAGCGCCTGCGCAACGTCATCAACAAGAACCTCGACGAGCGCCAGATCCTCGAGGCCTGCCGCCTGGCGTTCGAGGCGGGCTGGGACCTGATCAAGCTCTACTTCATGATCGGGCTCCCCACGGAGACCGACGCGGACGTGGACGGGCTCGTCGACCTCGCGCACGAGATCCACGCGGTGGGACGGCGCGTGCATCGAGGGAAACGCGTCGAGGTCACCCTCTCGGCGTCGTCGTTCGTTCCCAAGCCCGTGACGCCGTTCCAGTGGCTGGGCCAGGAGCGGATGGAGAGCCTTCACCGCAAGCAGGACCGCATCGCGGCGCGCGTGCGCCGCGGCGTCCGGTTCAAGCACCACGACGGCCGCACCACGTTCATGGAAGGGGCGCTTTCGCGCGGCGACCGCCGGCTGGGCCGCGTGATCGAGCGCGCCTTCCGCGCCGGCGCCCGGTTCGACGGCTGGCAGGAGCACTTCAGGCTCGACGTCTGGCTCGACGCCTTCCGCGCGGAGGGCCTCGCGCCGGAAACGTACGCCTACGGGGATTGGGGAACCGACTGGCGCCTCCCGTGGGACATCGTCGATTCGAGGGTGAACAAGAAGTGGCTCGCGCTGGAGCTCAAGCGCGCGCTGGCCGAGGGAACGCTCGCCATCTGCGGCCCGAAGAGCTGCCACGGCTGCGCGCCCTTCGCGAAGGAGTGCGTGAAGGGCGTCGTCGCGGCGACGACCGATCGCCCGCTCGCGGCGTCGCTCCCCATCCTGTCGACGCCCGTCGCCGCGGGACCGGGGTGCGCGGTGCGGGCGGAGGACGCGCCCCCGCTCCTCCCGAGACCGGTCGTCGAGAGCGACGTCCGGGAACCGGCGGGGCCGCGCTACCGCTACCGGTTCCGTTTCTCGAAGACCGGTCGCGTGAGGTTCCTCGGGCACCTCGACCTCGCGCGCACGCTGATGCGCGCGCTGCGCCGGGCCCGGCTCCCGCTCGTCTACTCGCAGGGGTTCAATCCCAAGCCCCGCGTCCAGTTCGGCCCGGCGCTGCCGCTGGGCTTCCAGTCCCGCGGCGAGTACTTCGACCTCGAGACGTCGATCCGGCTCGATACGGAAGCGACCCTCGAACGCGTGAACGCCGCCCTCCCCGCCGGTCTGCGGGCGGAGGCGCTGCGAGAGATCGCGGCGTCGGTGCCTACGCTCGGGGAGGCGATCCGGGCCGCGAGGTATCGCGTGGAGCTCGACGAGGCCTGCGATGCCTCCGACCGGGTGGCGCGCTTCCGGGAGCGGGGGTCGGTCACGATCGTGAGCGATCGCAAGGGTCGCGCGACCTCGTTCGCGCTCGACCGCGAGCTGCTCGGTCTCGAGGCGACGGGGGACGGCGCGTGGCGCCTGACCCTCGCCGTCCGGGGGGACGGCGCGAGCGTGCGCCCCGAGGAGGTGGTTCGCGAGATCTTCGGGGCCGACACTCCGCCCCCGCTGCTGACCCGCGAGGAGCTGTTCGTGGACTTCGGCGGCCTTTGGCTCGACCCGATCCTGGCCGCGGCGGCGGGAGGGAGCGACGTTGGCGCGCGAGCTGCTGTTTAGCCGATTCGCGGGAAGGCAGTGGGCGGCGGTCCGCGAGGACGGCGACGTGGTCGAGCTTCGGGTCGAGGAAGAGGGGGCCGCGCTCGGCGTGGGGCAGGTGATTCTCGGTCGCGTGCGCCGCATCCTCCCCGGGATCCAGTCCGCGTTCGTCGACGTCGGCCAGGAGCGGGACGCGTTCCTGCACGCCGCGGACCTCCTCCTTCCCGGCGAGGTCGCGACGCAGGAGCCCGCGGCGGCCGTGGCGGAGCCGGCGGACCCGGCGGAGGAGGAGGACGCCGAGCCGGCGGCCCGGCCCCGGCGCGGCAACGCGTCGCGGGAGCAGCCGATCGAGCGTCGCCTGAAGGAGGGTCAGACGCTGATCGTCCAGGTCGCGCGCGAATCGATGGGCTCGAAAGGGGCCCGGGTCACCTGCGCGATCTCGCTTCCCGGGCGCTACGTGGTGTTCACCCCGCAATGGCCGCACATCGGCGTCTCGCGCCGGATCGAGGATCCCGACGAGCGGACCCGCCTTCGGGCGATCCTCGATGCGGTTCCCCGCGACGGGGGCGGGCTCATCGTCCGCACCGCGGGAGCCGGCCGGCCCGCTCAGGCGTTCGAGGCCGATGCGGCGCGGCTCGTGGACACCTGGCGCGGGATCCGCGCTCGGGCCTCCGCCGCGGGCGCTCCCGCGGTGCTGCACGCCGACGTCGACCTGCCGCTCCGCCTCCTGCGCGACGCGCCGAGTGCGGGCGTGGAGCGGATCGTCTTCGACGACGCCGGGGCCTACGAACGCGCCCGCGCCTTTCTCGACCCCCTCGACGGGTCCCTCGCGTCGAGGGTGCGGATGCATCTCGGGGCCACGCCGCTGTTCGAGGCCGAAGGGGTCGAGGCGGAGATCGAGAGGGCGCTCCGGCCGAAGGTGTGGCTGAAATCCGGCGGGACGCTCGTGATCCAGCCCACCGAGGCGCTCGTGAGCGTCGACGTGAACACGGGGAAATACGTCGGGAACAAGCGGCCGGAGGAGACGATCCTCCGGACCAACCTCGAGGCGGCGGACGAGATCGCCCGGCAGCTTCGACTGCGCGACCTCGGCGGGATCGTCGTGATCGACTTCATCGACATGGATCGCGAGGAGAGTCGCAATCGGGTGCTCGAGGCGCTCGAGGTCGCCCTTCGGCGCGACCGGGCGAGGACGAAGATCGTCGGCATCAGCGAGCTCGGCCTCGTGCAGCTGACCCGGAAGCGGACCCGGGCGGGGCTGCAGGCGTTGCTCACCTCGGAGTGCCCGTTGTGCCTGGGCCACGGGCGGGTGAAGACCCCGGAGATCCTCGCGGGGGAGGCGCTGTTGGAACTGCGCCGCATCGCCGCCCTGGCGACGGAAGGGGCCCTCACGGTTCGCGCGCATCCGGAGGTCGCGCGCGCGGTGCGCCGCGCGCTCCAGCGCGAGTCCGCGACGGCGGGGGACGACGTCGCACCCCGGGTGGTCGTCGAGGACGACGCCGCCGCACGACCCGACGGGTTCGAGGTCTACGCCTTCTAGGCGGCGCCGCCCCTGCGGGCGAGCCTCGCGGCTCGTCGCGCCTGCGCGTCCGACGCGCGCCGCCGGTCGTCGTCGCTTTCGATCCGAAGCTCCGGGACGGCACTCGGACGGCCGTCCGGCCCGACGGCCACCATCGTCACGAACGCGGTCGTGGTGAGCGTGCGACGCCCGCTCAGCGGATCCTCGGCGTGGACGACCACCTCGACCTCCATCGACGATCCGAACGCGGCGTTGAGCCGCCCCTCGAGGGCGAGCACGTCGCCGACGCGGACCCCGGATCGGAACTCGACGGAGTCCATGGCGACGGTCACCACCTCCGACCGGGAATGGCGCAGGGCGACGACGGCGGCGCACTTGTCGATCAGGGCGAGGACGCGGCCGCCGAAGACGCTGCCGCGCGGGTTCGAGTCCTCGGGGAGGACGATCTCGGTCATCTCGACGCGCGAATCCGAGGGGGAGCGCCGGGGGCGGGACAACGGGCACCTCCGCGCGGCCGGGGCCGTCCGCAAAGAGAAAGGGCGGGCCCGAAGACCCGCCCTTTCGATGACGTCGGGATACGCGACTTACTTCTGCTGAGCGTCGGCGGTCTCAGCGGGCGCGACCTCCGCCTTCGCGATCTGAGCGGCCTTGGCGGCCTTGGGGCAACCCGACCCGTCCTTGGCGCAACCGGCGCCGTCCGACTTGGCGACGGCGGCGGCGCCCTTCTTGGCGCAGCAGTCCTTGGCATCCTTGGCGCAACCGGCTCCATCGGCCTTCGCGACGGCCGCTTCGGCCTTCTTCGCGCAGCCCGCTCCGTCGGCCTTCGCGACCGCGGCATCGGCCTTCTTCGCGCAGCCGGTCCCTTCGGCCTGAGCCGTTTCGGCGGCCTTGTCGCAAGGGGCGGCGATCGCCACCGCACCCAGGGTGGCGACGAGAGCCAGAACGGCGAGCATGGCGATCGGACGCTTCATCGAGGTCTCCTCCTCAGGGGAAAAGGCGGCCGACCGGAGGCGGACCGCCTGGATCGAGGCGGCGGGAGTATACGGTGAGCCCCCCGGGCCGCCAACCGCATCCAACGCGGCGTCGATCGTGAGCGATGCGCGGTCCGGGCGTGACGAGGATCAAGGTCCTGCGACGCCGTCGCGTTGACTCCGCCTTGGAGAATTCGTATTCTCCCTCTTGTAGCGAACGAGTCGCAACTGGAAGGGCAATCCGGCCCTCAGTTGCGACGGGAAAGGCCGGTGGCCCGTGAGCGAAGCGGCCCTGACGCAGCCCGAAAGCGGCACGCGCGAGCCGCTGGAGGCGTCGGACGTCGTTCTCGTCGGCAACCCCAACGTCGGAAAAAGCGCGTTGTTCGGGGCGTTGACCGGTTCCTACGTCACGGTGTCGAACTACCCGGGCACGACCGTCGAGAGAATCGAGGGCAGCGCGTTCCTCGACGGGGTCAAGGTTCGGGTGCTCGATACCCCCGGCGCCAACTCCTTCAACCCCTCGAGCGACGACGAACGGGTGGCGCGCGACGTCCTGATCACCGGACGGCACCGCGCGGTGGTCGCCGTGGGCGACGCGAAGAACGTCGAACGGACCCTCGTGCTGGCGATCCAGATCGCGGAGATGCGCGTTCCGTTCGTCCTCGCCCTGAACATGTCGGACGAAGCCCGAGCGCGGGGGATCCGGATCGACGCGGCCGCGCTCGCCTCGGAGCTGGGCGCCGCCGTGGTTCCGACGGTGGCGGTCTCGCGCGAGGGAATGGTCGAGCTGCGCTCGGCGCTGGCCGCCCCGCGCTGCGGGTCGGTGCACGTCCAGTACCCCGAGCCGATCGAGCGGGCGCTCGCCGAGCTCCTTCCACGGCTCCCCGACTGCTCGGTCTCCCCCCGCGCCCTGGGGCTCCTCGTGCTCGCGGGGGAGGAGAGCCTCGACACGTGGCTGCGCGCCAGGATCTCTCCGGCGGCGATGCAGGCCGTCGAGGGCTCGCGCGCGCGGGCCCGTTCCTCGTTCGCTCAGCCCCTGAGCTTCGTGCTC
>DASVAW010000019.1 GCA_036376135.1 Candidatus Polarisedimenticolaceae bacterium
TGGCGCCGACGAGCGCGGACATCGGGATCGTGAGCACCCACGCCCAGATGACCCGCGCCGCGATCCCCCACCGCACCGCCGAAAGCCGCTGGATGGCGCCCACGCCCACGATCGCGCCGCTGATCACGTGCGTCGTGCTCACCGGGATCCCCAGCTGCGCCGTACCGAAAAGCGAGACGGCCGCCGCGGTCTCCGCGCACGCCCCGCCCCACGGCTTCAGCTTCGTCAGCTTCATCCCCATCGTCTTCACGATCCGCCAGCCGCCCGCCATCGTGCCGAGCGCGATCGCCGCGTGGCAGATCAGCACGATCCAGAAGGGAAACTCGATCTTCCCCGCCTCGAACGCCGCCTGCTGCGATTTCCACACGCTGGCGTACAGCAGGGCCGCGATGATCCCCATCGTCTTCTGCGCGTCGTTCGTCCCGTGGCCGAGGCTGTAGGCCGCGGCGGAGATCAGCTGCATGCCGCGGAACCAGCGATCGACCTTCGACGCGGCCTTCCGCTTGAAGGCGTTCATGACCGCGATCGCGAGGATCAGGGCGAGGATGAACCCGATCAGCGGGGCGAGCACGATGAACTGCACCGTGGCGACGAGCTTGCCGACGTGCATCACGCCCGACCACGTCCCGGCGTACGCCATGGCGGCGCCGCCGAACCCGCCGAGCAGCGCGTGGGACGAGGAGGTCGGCAGGCCGAAGTGCCACGTCACGAGGTCCCAGACGATCGCCCCGACGAGACCGCCCAGGATCACGTCGGCGTTCACGAACTCCGGGTGCACCCACTTCGCCACCGTGTTCGCGACCGCGACGCCGAAGACCCACGCCGCCGCGAAGTTCCACCACGCCGCCCACACGACCGCCGTTCCCGGGCGCAGGACACGCGTCCCCACGATCGTCGCGATGGAGTTCGCCGCGTCGTGGAAGCCGTTGATGAAGTCGAAGACGAGCGCGGCGATGAGAATCGCCGCGATGTAGGGAAACGACGCCAGCGCGTCGAGCGTGGCGATCAGGCCGGTGTCGACCACCTCAGGCGTACTTGACGAGGACGGTCTCGATGATGTTCGCGACGTCCTCGCATTTGTCGGTCGCGACCTCGAGGTGCTCGTAGAGGTCCTTCCACTTGATGACCTCGATGGCGTCGCCCTGGTCCCCGTTGAACAGGCCGGACAACGCGTCGCGCATCACCTGGTCGGCGTCGTTCTCGAGCTGGTTGACCTTCGCGCACTGCCGGACGATCTCCTCGTGCCGCCGAAGGTCCTTGAGAAGGCCGATCGCCGCGCGAACCTCCTCCGACGACCGCACGATGATCCGGCTCAACTCGATCGCCTGCCGCGTCGGCTGCAGGATCTTGAACGTCACGAGCCGCTTCGCGACCGCGTCCACGTAGTCGAGGACGTCGTCGAGGCGGCTGCACAGCTCGTAGAGGTCCTCGCGGTCGAGAGGCGTGATGAAGCTCTTGTTCAGGCGGTCCATGAACCGGTGGACGAGCTCGTCCCCCTGGTGCTCCACCTCGTGGATGGCCTTGCTGGCGAGGTAGATCTCCTGCTCGTCGCGCTTGGACTCCAGGCACTCCTGGAGGAGCTTCGCCCCCCGCAGGACCGTCTCGGCCTGGGCGTCGAGCAAATCGAAGAACTGCGGCTCTCGAGGGATCAGCGACATGCGACCTCCGGCCGGGCTATCTAGCACCGTCGCGGGATCGCCGCAATGCTTTCGTCTCAGTTGCGCCTTCCGGGAGTCAGGCCAGAAGCGCCAGGAGATCGTCCCGCGTGATCGCCGCCGCCCGCCCCGCCTCGCCGAGCGCGGCGTCGGCGATCGCGCGCTTGCTCGCCTGGAGGGCGAGGATCCTCTCCTCGACGGTCTCCTCGGACACGATCCGGTACACGAGTACGGGGCGATCCTGCCCGATGCGGTGGGCCCGGTCCGCGGCCTGGTCCTCGACCGCGGGGTTCCACCAGGGATCCATGAGGAAGACGTGGTCCGCGCGGGTGAGGTTGAGCCCGGTCCCCCCCGCCTTCAGCGAGACGAGCATCACCGGCGGGCCCGCTTCGTCCTGGAAGCGGCGAACGACCTCGCCGCGATCCACGGTGGAGCCGTCGAGTCGCAGGAACGGGATCGACGCCTCCCGGAGCCTCGGCTCGATCCGGTCGAGGAACGCCGTCCACTGCGAGAAGACGAGCGCCTTGTGCCCCTCGGCGATCACGGTGTCGAGGGTCTCGGCGAGCAGCTCCACCTTCGACGAGGTCTCCGCGTGTTGGCCCGGCACGAGCGCCGGATGGCACGCCGCCTGCCGCAGCCGGAGGAGCGCCTCGAGCGCCGCGAGCACCGAGCCCCCTTCGGACAGCCTGGCGACGACGTCGTCGTAGGTCGCCGCGCGCACGGCGTCGTAGACGCGGCGCTCGTCGAGGGAGAGCTCGCAATGAAGCACCGCCTCGGTGCGCGGCGGGAGCTCGGGAGCCACCTCGCGCTTGAGCCGGCGGAGCACGAACGGGCGGATCCGCTCGCGCAGTCGCGACGCCGCCCCGGCGTCCCCCTCCGCGACGGCGCGCGCGTAGCGGTCCTGGAAGTCCCGCCGTCCGCCGAGCAGGCCGCGGTTGGCGAAGTGCATCTGGCTCCAGAGCTCGTCGAGACGGTTCTCGACCGGCGTACCCGACATGGCGACGCGGAACCCCGCCTCGAGCCGGAACGCCGCCTGCGCCACCTGGCTCTCGGGGTTCTTGATCGTCTGGGCCTCGTCGAGCACGACGGTGTCCCACGGGCGGCCGGCGAGGGCGCCGTCGTCCAGGCGGAGCAGCGCGTAACTCGTGACCACGACGTCGGCGTCGGGCTCGATCGCGCGTCTGGGGCCGTGATACAGGCACGCGCGCAGCGCCGGCCGGAACCGGCGGATCTCCTCCATCCAGTTCGGGAGGACGCTCGTCGGCGCGACGACGAGCGTCCGTCCGCGGATCGCGCACAACGCCTGGACGGTCTTGCCGAGCCCCATGTCGTCGGCCAGCAGCGCCCCCAGACGGGCCTCGCGCAGGAAGCACAACCAGTCCACGCCGCGCTGCTGGTAGTGACGCAGCGTTCCGTGGAGGTCGGGAGGGAGCGCGGCGCTCGGAATCGCGTCGAACCCCGCGGCGAGGGTCTCGAGAGCCCGGAACCCGGGCGGGGGCGGGAGATCGAGGTCCGCCGCCAGCTTCGCGAGATCCCCGAGCGCGGCGCGCGCCAGGCGCCCCTGCGCGTCCCGCGCCGCGAGCAGGTCGGCGATGCGATCGCCGAACCGCGCCATCCAGTCCGACGGAAGCGGCGCCCATCCGCCCCCCAGCAGCGGCACGAGCGACTCCCCCGCCCGCCACGCGCGCACGACGGCGTCGGGATCGGCGCGTCGCGCGGCGCCGCCGGCGGAGGGCACCTCGAAGGAGAGGTCCATCCCGTCCCCCTCGAGTCGCACCCTCGGCACGATCGGGCCGTGGAGGTGGAACGCCTCGAGGCCTCGCGAGGGCGTTCCCGTCCAGGCGTCGAGCCTGCGCTTGAAGTCGACCGCGGCCGCGCCCGCGAACGTCTGGGCGACCCCCGGCGCCAGTCCCAGCGAATCGGCGAGGGAGCGCACGAGGCGTTCCTCCCCGCGCGTGTCGCGCAAGGGTACCTCGCCGCCGAGATGGACGAGCCGCCCCGCGTCCACGCGCGCGACCGGGGGATCGCCGTAGACGACGGTCGCGAGCGCGACGATCCCCTCGCCCTGGCGACTCGCCTGAACGACGGCACGCGGCGGGGTGGCGACGGTCCGCGGCAGGCGCGAGGTCCGGATCGCGACGGGCACCCGACCCTCGAAGGAAGGAAGCACGTCGGTCACGAGGACGGCGACGTCGTCCGGGGCGAAGCGCAATCCCCGCGGAAGCTCGTGGAGCTCGCGCCCGGTCAGCTTCGCCTCCCCCAGGGGTCGCAACAGGGCCCCGGAGCGGACGAGGCCGTTCGTGAAACGCTCGTCGATCTCCGGCGGGTCCTCGAGGACGAGGCGGAAGCCCTCGCCGTTGTCCTCCACCGCGACGCGCGGGAGCAGGGGATCCCCCGAGGTCCGCACGGCGACTCCGTCGAGGGTCACCGACTCCACGCGACCGAGGGCGGCGAGGAGCTTTCCGACCGACGGCCGCGGGAGCGCCCCCCGCCGGTGGCCCGCGAGCGCCGTCTCGACGTCGTGGTCGGCCTGCGTCGCGGTGAACGCCGGCGCCTCGACGCGCCGCTCGGCGAGCGCGACGAGGGTGGCCTCGAACGGGTGGAAGCCCGCCGAGTTCTCGATCCCGCGCTCGAGCTCGATGCCCTGCGGGCCGCGACGGAGCCGGTAGGCGACGCGCCCCACCTCGAACTTCGGGGACGGCAGCGCCGCTCCCGACTCGCGCGCGCGCTTGAGGGCGATCACCGCCGCCGCGGCGTGCTCGCACGCCGTCTTCGCGCCGCACGAGCACTCCCAGTCGCCGTCGCCGGTCCACAGCGTGACGGTGCGCGACAACATGCCGCCTTTGAGGGCGACACGGACGACCACCCGGTCCCCGTCGTCGGTCTCGCCGAGAACGGCGTCGGCGCGGACGAGCGCGATCCCCGACGACCACACCGCGGGGGTCGAGGCCTTGCGGACCGCGTCGAAGACCGCCTGCACGCGGCGATTCTAGGCGCTAGGCGTAGACCGAGGGGCCCCCGGATCGCTTCGGGATGTTCCGCCGGCCGCACAGGCCCCCGCCCTTCCCGCGCACCGAGCCCCACGCCGCCTCCGCGGCACGAAATACCTCCACGAAATCCGCGCCGTCGAGCGCACTCTCGATCCAGACCGCCCCGATGCTGACGCGAACCGGATCGTCCGAGCCGGGCACCCGCAGCGTGGACAACGAGACCAGGATCCGGTCGACCGCCGGGCCCGGGTCCTCGCATTCGCCGAGCGTGACGCCGAACTCGTCGCCGCCCAGACGCCCCACGGCGTCCGTGCCGCGCGTGGCGGCCTGGACCGTGCGCGCGACCTGGAGGAGCAGCTCGTCCCCCTGCAGGCGGCCGATGCGCTCGTTGATCGCGCGGAAACCGTCGACGTCGAGCAGCAGGAACGCGAACGGCTTCCCGATCCGGCCGTCGCGCTGCACGGTCTCGTCGAATCGGCGAAGGAACGTCCGCCGGTTGAGCACCCCCGTCACCTCGTCGAGGGAGCGCGCCTCCTCGAGGTCCCGCTCGCGCTCGCGCGCCTGGGCCTCGAGCCGCGCGACCTGGCCGGAGACGGCCTCGAGCCTGCGCTCGCCGTCCGAAGCCTGCCGCGAGAGCGCGAGGTGGAAGGCGAGGAACCCGGCCCCCATCGCCAGAACGCCGACGGTCACCCCGATCGACCACACATCGGCGCCGCGCGTGAGCGCCGCCGCCGCCGGTACCGCGCCCACGAAGAAGAACGCCACCGGCCCCGAGGCCCGCCGCCAGTCGGAAGACATCGCTCCCCTCCCGGAATCGGGCGCTCAACGTCGGTCCCGGAAAGCTCCGCGTCAAGAACGACGTCGGCGCGGCTCCCATCGGTACCGGTCGAGCGGCAGGGTCCCGTTCGCCCGGAACGCCACCCCCTCCGCCTCGAGCATGGCCCGCTGAAGCCCCGCCGGGATCCCGGGCATGCGGTCGGTCGAGCACGCCCCACGCGCGTTGACGACCCGCTGCCAGGGGACATCCTTGGGGCAGCCGTGCATCGCCCATCCCACCGCCCGCGGCGAGAGGCGGCTTCCGAGCAGGACGGCGATCTGGCCGTAGGTCATGACCCGGCCGCGGGGGATCCGGCGCACGAGCGCCCAGACGGCGGCGAAGGTCCGTGCCTTCTTCCCTTCGATCTCGCCGTGGACCCGCTCGGCCTTCGGCATCCGGCGTCGCATGCCGGCACTCTATAGGATGGTGGGGTCGCGGGAGGCATCCATGCGCCGACTTCTGCTCGCCGTCGTGTTGCTCCTCTCCCCTCCGACCCTCGCCGCGGACGTGCGCATCGTTTCCGCGATCCCCGAGGCGCAGGCGGGGACATGGACCGTGGTCGCGTCGGTCCCCAAGAAGCCGGTCTTCCTCGCCGACTCCACGGCGCTCGAGGTCGAATCGACCGAACCGGTCGGCGATCTCGCGCGAATCCGCCTCGCGGGGGTGCCGCCTTCGTTCGAGCGCCTCGTCCTCGGCACCGGAGAGGGAGCGAAGTTCAAGCCCCTCGCCGCAATCGCCGCCTCCGCCACGACGGGGGTCGCGGCGTCGCACGACGACCTGACGATCTACCACGTGATGCTGGAGATGTTCCGCAACGGCGCGCCGGCGAACGACGGCGAGATCAAAGGATGGAAACACCCGAACTACGCCGGCGGCGACCTCCAGGGGCTGACCGAGAAGCTCGGTTACATTCGCGAGCTCGGCGCCAACGCGATCTGGATCAGCCCGACCTTCGCCGCACGCACCTCGCACGGTTACGACGTCCTGGACTACGGCCGGATCGCCGACCAGGCGGCAGTCCCCGGGGATCCCGCGGCCTCCCTCGAGGTGTTTCGGACCCTCGTGCGCAAGGCCCACGAGAACGGCGTGAAGGTGATCCTCGATCTCCCGCTCAACCACGCCAGCCGCGCCTACGACCTCGAGAAAGGGGATCCGCTGGGGCTGAAGCCGCGCTCGACCGGACCGATGCAACCCGCGGAGAAGACCTGGGAGAGCTGGGGGGGCGGGTACCGGTACTGGAACTTCGATCACGAGCCCACCCGCCGGTTCCTTCGTGCGGCGGCGCTGCGCTGGCTGAAGGACGAACGGGTGGACGGTCTCCGGCTGGACTACGTGCGCGGCGTCCCCCACGACTTCTGGGCCGAGCTGCATGCCGAGGTGAGAGCCGCCGCACCGGCGGCGTTCCTGGTCGGCGAATGCTGGGCCGACGAGCAGGGAGCCGACGGGAACGCACGGGAGATCGCGTCGTACTACGCCCCGGTTCCCGGGAAGGGACCGCAGTTCGGCTCGCTGCTCGACTTCCCGATGCAGGCGACGCTGACGGACGCCTTCGCGCGCGGCGGATCCGCGCTCGCGCTCGAGGATCGCCTGCAATCCGATCTCGCCCTGTACGGCCCCGGCGCGCGTCCGGTGTGGTTTCTCGACAACCACGATATGTCGCGTTTCGCGTCCTTCAATTCCGACCCCGAGCGCCTCGAGGCGGCGGTCGCCTTCATGGCCTCGCTCTCGGGTCCGATGGTCCTGTTCTACGGGACCGAGACGGGCCTCCAGTCGGGCGCCCCCAAGCCCGGCTTCACCGACGCCGGTCGCGTCCCGATGCCCTGGAGCGCCCTCGACGAGGAGAGGATCTCGCGGGTCCGCCGCGTGCTCGAGGCCCGCGCGGCGCACCCGGCGCTGCGCCGCGGCGCGAGGCTCCCGCTTCACGCCGACCGGCAGGCGGTCGTCATGGCGAAGACGACCCCCGAGGAGACGTTGCTCGTCGGATCGAACGTCTCGGACGCGCCGACGACGGTCACCTTCGACGCTCCGACGGCGGCGACGGCGTTCGCGACGGTGCTCGGGACGACCGTGCCCTCGAGGGAACGGGACGGGAGGCTGCGCTGGACCCTTCCGCCGAAAAGCACGTCGATCGCCTCGATTGCGAAACCGTAGTCGTCATCGTCGTGCTTGACGCAACGGGAACCCCCTCGGATGATTCCCCCCGGTGACTGTCGCCGTCGGAATCCCCGCGTTCAACGAGGCCGCGACCGTCGCTCGCGCCGCGCGCGCCCTTCTCGGCCAGCGCGGCCCCCACCTGCGCGAGGTCGCCGTCGTCGTCGTCGCGAGCGGGTGCACCGACGACACCGTGGGAGAGGCGGAGCGTGCGGTCGCGGACGACCCTCGGGGGCGCGTGCTCGTGCAGGCGCGCCGCGAGGGCAAGGCCTCGGCGATCGCCGCATTCCTCGACGCCGTCGCGGGCGCGGACGTGTACGTGATCGCCGGAGCGGACGGCGTCGTCGAGGACGGGGCGCTCGAGGCTCTCGTCTCGCGCTTCGACGACCCCTCGGTGGGAATGACGGGGGGTCGGCCGGTTCCGGTCAACGACCCGCGCACCCTGATGGGTCGCGTCGTGCGGTTGCTGTGGGAGATGCACCATCACGTGGCGATGCGCTCCGCGAAGCTCGGGGAGCTCGTCGCCTTCCGTCGCGCGTTCGACGCGATGCCCCGGGACACCGCGGTGGACGAAGCCGCGATCGAGGCGCTGATCCTCGCCCGGGGATTGAGGCTGTCGTACGTCCCCGAGGCGCGGGTACGGATGAAGGGGCCGACGACGGTGCGGGAGTTCCTGCGCCAGCGGCGGCGGATCCACGCCGGGCATCTGCGCCTGAAACACGCGTCCGGGCACGCGGCGTCCACCATGAGCGTCCGCGCGATCCTGCGCGCCGCCCTCGCCGCAACGCCGCGCTCGCCCCGCGGGATCGTCGATCTCGCTGCGGCGGCGGTCTTGGAGGCGACCGCGCGCGCGCTCGGCACCTGGGACGCGACCCTCGGCCGCCGCGACCACACGGTCTGGGAGCGGATCCCGTCCACCAAGGACCTCGCTCCATGATCGGCGTGGTGGCGAAGGTCCCCGGGTTCCGTCTGATGCACGCCTTCGGCTGGCCGCGGATGGAGCCGGTCAACGTGACCGTCTCGACGAACTTCCGCTGCAACTCGCGGTGCCTCACGTGCAACGTGTACGAGCGCCCGGTCGACGAGCTGTCGGTCGAGGAGTGGGACCGGGTCTTCGTCTCCCTGGGCCGGTCGGCGCGCTGGTTCACCTTCTCCGGCGGAGAGCCGTTCCTGCGCAAGGACCTCCCCGACCTCGTCGAGGCGGCGTGGCGGCGGTGCCGCCCCTCCGTCGTGAACATCCCGACGAACGGGACCTACCCCGACCGCGTGGTCGCCGGGGCGGAGCGCCTCACCGCGCTGTTCGGGACGAAGACGCAACTCGTGCTGAACGTCTCCCTCGACGCGATCGGCGAGCGCAATGACGTGATCCGCGGCCTCAAGGGGGACTACGAGCTCGCCACGGAGACCTTCCGCCGGCTCAAGGCCCTGGGGCGACCGAATCTCACCGTGGGGATCCACACCGTGGTCTCGCGGCACAACGTCGCGCAGTTCCCCGCGATCGCGGACGCGCTGATGGCCCTCGGGCCGGACCAGTACATCGCCGAGCCCGCCGAGGAACGGCTGGAGCTGCAGACGCTGGGGACGGGGATCACGCCGCGCCCGGACGAGGCGGATCGGGCGCTGGGCCACCTCGAGGGGCGCCTGCTGCGCCGGGAGGACGGCGGCCTTCCGGCGCTCACGCGGGCGATCCGGCTCGTCTACTACCGCCTCGCCCGCGCCACGCTGCGCCGGGGCGAGCAGGTCGTGCCCTGTTACGCCGGGATCGCCTCCGTCCATCTCGCGGCCAACGGCGACGTCTGGGCCTGCTGCACGCGCGCGCGCGCGCTCGGCAACCTCCGCGCCGAGGGGTACGACTTCCGGAAGATCTGGCGCGGCGAGGAGGCCCGACGCGAGCGGCGCTCGATCAAGAATCGCGAGTGCGCGTGCCCGCTCGCCAACGCCGCGTACACGAGCATCCTGATGCACCCGGGGTCGCTGCTGCAGGTGGGCCGTCACCTCGCGGGAGGCGGAGGGAAGTCGTGAAGGCGATCGTCGTCATCCCGACTTACGACGAGGCCGCGGCGCTGCCGTCGCTCCTCGACAAGGTCCTCGAGACGGCGCCGGGCGTCGACGTTCTCGTCGTGGACGACGCATCCCCGGACGGAACCGGCGAGATCGCCGACTCGTACGCGGCGAGGACGCCCCGGGTCCGCGTCCTGCACCGCGCGGGGAAGCTCGGCCTGGGAAGCGCCTACCGGGACGGCTTCCGGGCCGCGCTCGACTCCGGTTACGAGGCGATCTTCGAGATGGACGCCGACCACTCGCACAACCCGAAGTATCTTCCCGCGATGCTTCGCCGCCTCGAGGACGGCCTCGACGTCGTGATCGGCAGCCGCTATCGCGACGGCGTTCGGGTGGAGAACTGGCCGTTCCGCCGCCTGCTCCTCTCCCGATTCGCGAACTTCTACGTGAACTGGACCACCGGCCTTCCGATCGGGCTCGTCTCGGACGCGACTTCGGGGTACCGGGGTTATCGCCGCATGGTCCTCGAAGCCCTCGACCTCGCGACCGTCCGCTCGAACGGCTACTCGTTCCAGATCGAGATGGCGTACCGGGCCTGGCGGCTCGGTTTCCGCGTCGCGGAGATGGGGATCACGTTCGAGGAGCATTACCTGAGCTCGTCGAAGATCTCGCTCGGCATCATCTGGGAGGCCATCTGGCGCACGCCGCTGCTGCGGCTGACCGCCCCCGGCCGTGACCGATGAACCCGGTCGGAACCGGGGAGCGATCCTCGAGCGCCCGGAGGTGGGAGCTCACGATTACGATCGCCGTGGCGATCGCGGTGCGCCTGGTCCTGGCGCGGGACGGCGCCTGGCAAAGCTCCGATTCGTTCCACTACTTCGCCCTGGCCGACGCCATCCACGAGCACGGGGCCTTCGAATCCGGCGGGAGCCAGCACCCGGACCTTTCCCGGTCGCCGCTCTACCCGACGCTCGTCGCCGCCACGCGGTTCCTCGTCCCGGACACCGCAACCGCCGGCTTCCTCGTCTCGCTGCTCGCGAGCGTCGGCGCGATGTTCGCGATCGCCAGGTTGGCGGGCGATCTCTTCGGCCCGGGAGCGAAGCGTGCGGGGCTCGTGCTCGGAGCGGTGTCGCCCGTCGGCGTGATGGCCCTTCCTTCCCTTCCCGACCCGTTGCTGGTCGCGCTCCTGCTCGCGTCCGCATCGTCGATCTGGCGGGCGCGGGACTCCGGCTCGTTCCGGCCGGCCCTCGAAGCGGGCGTCTGGGCCGGGCTGGCGACGCTGACGCGGGCGGAGGGGATCGCCTACCCCCTCGCCGCCGCCGCGCTCGCCGTCGCTTGCGGCGGCGGCCGGGCGCGGCTCGGCGCGCGGGTGCGCAACGGCGCACTCATCCTCGCCTGCGGCGCGGCGATGTACGCACCGTGGGCCTGGTACGCCTCCCAGCGGTTGGGACGCACGATGTTCGCGCCGGGGTTCGAATACGTGGCCGGTCAGCGCGCCCTCGCCGATGCGATCGAGGCACGTTACTGGAACTACCCGGGCCTGGACTGGACGGACGTGGTCCTGTTCGCCCCGACCGCCGACCATGGCGGTACGCTGTGGACACGCTGGTTCGAGACCGGCCGCGTGCCGGAGCTCGATCCGCGCGTGCTTCCGGCTTCCATGAAGGATGCCTCCGTCCCCGCTGCGACCACGGGGCGTGGCGGGACATGGCTGCAACCCTCCCGGTGGCTCCGGCGCGCCGGAATCGTTCAGAGCAACCTGCCGAGAGCCCTGCGCGGCTTGTGGAGCGAGCGGCTCGTCACCGTCTCGACGCTGGTTCTGGGCGTGGTCGCAGCGATCGCGCTCGCGGGTTCCCGCCGCCGGCAGGAGGCGTGGTTCCTCGCCGGCGTGGGTGTTTGGGCGAGCTTGCCGCTCGCCAGCCACGTGGAGTACCGATTCCTGTTCCCTTGGACCGGGCTCGGCGCCGTCGTGGCCAGCGCCTGCTGGAGGACCTTCGCGACGCGTCCCTCGATCGGGATCGCCGTCGCGCTGCTCGTGGGGGTGGACACGCTGAGCGCTCCGCGCCCGGCGCACGGGCTACGCGACGATCCGCAGGGCCTGGTCCGGCTGGTGCGCGACGCGAACCTGCCCCCGGGCCCCCTCATGGCGACGCGCTCCGGAGTTCCCTACCTCTCCGGCCGCCCCTATCGGCCGCTGCCGGTCGGGGGCCCGGAGGTCGTGGCCGACGCGCTCCACGCCACGGGATCGGTCGCCGTCGTGGTCGAAACGGCGGCGGACCTCGACCGGCGGCCCGACGTCGGCGCGCTCCTCGAGGATCCCCCGCCGCCTCCGTGGCGGATCGCGGGCCGGATTCCCTCCGGCACGCGGGGCGAATACCGTCTGCTCGTCGTCTCCCACGAGGCGACGATTCCGTGAGCCGCGTGATCCTGATCGGGGGCAACGGCTTCCTCGGAACCGCCCTAACGTCGCGCCTTCGTGCGGCCGGGCGCGACTTCGTGGTCGCGTCCCGTTCGGGCACGGTCCCGGTGGACGTGGCGGAGGGGGTTCCGCAGGCGCTCGTCGCCGACGCCGACGCGGTCGTGAACCTCGCGTCGATCCTCGGGCGGCCGCGGATCGACGAGGGGACGTACCGCGCGGTGAACGCGGAGGGGGCGCGCCGCGTCGCCGAGGCCTGCGCCGCGGCGGGGGTGCGCCGCCTCGTCCACGTGAGCACCACCGGGGTGCTCGGACCGACGGGGACGACGCCGCTCGACGAATCGGCGCCGCCTCGCCCCGAAACGCCGTACGAGCGCACGAAGCTCGAGGGGGAGCGCGCCGCACGCGCGTTCGCGCGCACGGTCGTTCTCCGCCCCGGCCACGTGTACGGTCCCGGCGACCGCCACATGCTCCCGTTCTACCGGTCGATCGCGAAGGGGACCTTCCGCACGATCGGGGGCGGCCGCGCGCTGTGGCAGCCGGTGCACGTCGACGACGTCGCGCGCGCGATCGAGCTCGCCCTCGACGCGCCGGGAACGGAGGGAGGGATCTTCCACGTCGCGGGCTCCGAACGCCTTTCCCTCGGCGCGTTCGCCGCCCGCATCGCCGCCGCCCTGGGGACGACGCTTCGAGGCCCGTCGATCCCGACCCCGCTCGCGTGGGGGCTCGGCGGGCTCCTCGAGGCGCTGATGCTCCCTTTCGGCTCCGACCCGCCGTTGACCCGCGCGCGGGTCCGCACGATGACGACCCACCGCGTCTACGCGATCGAGCGCGCGCGCGCGTCGCTGGGGTGGGCGCCGCGCATCGGCCTCGACGACGGGCTCGCGGGCACCGTCGCGTGGTGCCGGGCGGGGGGGTGGGCGTGAGCGCGCTCCCCCGCGCGAGCGTCGTCGTCCCGGTGAAGGACGGCGGCGAAGGAATCGAGCGGCTCGTCCGCTCGTTGCAGGCGCTCGACTACCCGCGCGACCGGATCGAGATCCTCGTCGTCGACAACCGCTCGACCGATCGCACCGCCGAGCGGGTCGCGGCCCTCGGCGCGGCGGTCGTGCGTGCGGACGACGTGGCGAGCAGCTATCACGCCCGCAATGTCGGCTGGCGCGCCGCTTCGGGGGAGTGGATCGCCTTCACCGACGCCGACTGCGTGGCCCCCGCGGGGTGGCTTCGCGGCCTTCTCGCGCCGCCGATCCCCCCCGCCGCCGGAGCGATCCTCGGCGAGGTCGTCGCCCTCGAGCTCGAGACCGCCGTGCAGCGGCTGACCGAGCGGTTCGGGATCATGAAGCACGCGGTCACGATGCCGCACAAGCGGCTCGCGTGCTTCTCGACCGCGAACGTCGCCATCCGACGCGACGTCCTCGAACGGCTCGGCGGCTTTCGCGAGGACGTCCGCTACTTCGGCGACATGGAGCTGTCCTGGCGGATGCAGCTCGAGCTCGGGGTCGAGCTCGTCTTCCGCCCCGAGGCGGAGATCCTCCACCGCCATCGGCGCACCTGGGCGGAGCTGTGGCGTCACGGCGTCCAGCACGGCCGAGGGGTCGCTTTCATGAAACGGGCCTATCCCGACCGCTACGCCATCGAGGCGCGGGAACAGGCCGGCCGCGTTGGCGGCATCGTCCGAGCGCTCGCCAGGGACGGGGCGGCGGGCGCCATGTTCCAGGTCGTCTGGCTGGCCGGCATGACCGCGGGATACCTCCGCGGCCCGGCGTGGAGTCGTGAATGAAGCGTGTCTTGTTGCTGCTCGTCGGCATTCCCCTGGGCCTCGTGATCGTGGTCGCCGCAGTGCTGTGGTCCAAGCAGAACCCGATCGCCGTGACGATTCTCTACCCCGCGATCGAGCCGATCCTCCCGGAGATGGTGGAGATCCCGGCCGGTCCGTTCCTGCGCGGCAATCCGACGGGGACCGACTTCGAGAAGCCCGTGCGCACGATCCACGTCTCGGCGTTCCGGATCGGCAAACACGAGGTCACCAACGAGGAATGGAAACGCTTCGCGGACTCGACCGGTCGGATCTACCCCGTGGAGCCGCTGCACAACGAAGTGCAGAACTACTTCCTGAACTACCCGAAGAGCCCGGTCGTCGAGATCTCGTGGGAGGACGCCGCGGCCTACTGCGTGTGGCTCTCGATGAAGACCGGGAGGGACTTCCACCTCCCCACCGAGGCGCAGTGGGAGAAGGCGGCGCGTGGCGGACTCGACGGGATGGAGTTCTTCTGGGGGAACGACCGGCGCGAGGGGATGGCCCAGCACGACGTCTCCTGGGACATCGGCCCGAAGGACGTCGGCTCGTTTCCGCCCAACGGATACGGGATGTACGACGTCGCCGGCAACGTCAACGAGATGGTGAACGACTGGTACCGGGAGGACTACTTCGCGAGCTGTCCGGACCGCGACCCCGTGGGCCCGTCCGGTCTCTCCGCCTACCTGTCGCTGGTGAGCCCCTCCGGCACGCGTGCGCGACTCAAGGGCCGCTGCAAAGTGATCAAGGGCGGCTCGTACCGCGCGCCGTGGAGCTGGCGGGAGCGCAACCCGGACAACATGATCGAGACGCCGGTCCAGGTCGGCGCGCGCGAGTATGTGTACCAGGAGCCCTACACCCACTTCGACCTGGGCTTCCGCGTCGCGGAAGGCGGCGTGTGGAAGTAGGGCTCCCGGCCCGGCTCGGGATCAGAAGTTGAACCCGACGCCCGCGTACGGACCTTTGACCTTGAGGTCGACGTCGCCGGCGAGCGGAAGCTCGAACGTGCGCGTCTTGTCGGTATACCCGGCGTAGATGTAGAAGAACGGCAGGGGCTTGATGCCGATCCCCGCGTCGAAGTCGGTCCCGGTGTCCCCCTTGAAGGTGCCGACGCCGGTGTCGATGTCTCCGAGAGCCGGGAGGTAGGCCGCGCGCGCGTAGAAGTAGACGATCTTCACGCTGACCCGCCCCTCGGCGAACACGCGCGCGCTCGTCGAGGAATCGTCGGCGATCCCGAGCTGCTCGACTCCCGCGCCGAGCGCGAAGAAGTTGTTCCGCGAAGCCGAGATGAACTTGTACTTCACGCTCACGTTCGTGAAGTCGATTCCTTCCCCGCCGTCCGGGTCCGCCTTGTAATACGACGCGCCGACGACCCAGTGGTCGCCGAACCCGAGATCGACGAACCCGCCCGGCGCCTCGGAGTCGACCGCCTCGGTGTCGTCCTCGGTCTCGGAGACCCAGTAGACGACGCCGAGGTCGATGTCCACCGGACCCAGCGCCAGTGCGGGCGTACCCGCGGCGGCGACGATCGCCGCCGCCATCAGGAGCTTCTTCATGATTCCGCTCTCCCTCGACGCCCGAAGTCTTGGTCTCGGAGGGGGACCGAGCCGCCCGGGCGGAGATCACGGATAATGCCCCGCAGGCGAAGCGTCAACTCGACAATTCCGCCACCTGCTTCGCGAGGTCGAACTCCCGCTCCACCCGGGCCCGCGCCGCCCGGGAGCGTCGGAGTCGTTCCTCGTGCGGCGCCGCGGCGAACGCCGCGATCGCCTCGGCGACCCCGTCGGCGTCGGCGGCGCGGGCGAGCCAGCCCGTCGAACCGTCCACGAGCTCGGGAATCCCCGAGACGGGGGTCGCGATCAGGGGAACGCCGAGCGCGGCCGCCTCCACGAGGACGACCGGCAGTCCGTCCCGATCTCCGTCCTTGGCGACGATCGAGGCGAGAACCACGGCGTCGGCGGCGCGCATGCGCGCCAGGACCTCGGTCGGAGGAAGGGCGCCGACGAAGCCGACGCGTCCGCGCAGCGCCGGCCGGTCGGCCGCTCGCCGCAGGTCGTCGAGGAGCGGTCCCTCGCCGACGAAGTCGACTCCCGCCTCGCCCGCCGTCCCGGCCAGCCGCTCGAGCGCCTCGAGGAGCACCGCATGCCCTTTCTTCGGGACCAGCCGTGCCACGCAAAGCAGGCGTGCGGGGCGCGACGGGACCGTCGCGGCACGGAATGCGAACTGCGCGAGGTCGAGCCCGCAGCGCAGCACCCGCACGCGACCCGCCTCGATCCCCAGCCGGCGCGCGCGCAACAGCAGCCAGGCCTCGTTCGCCGTGGACACGGTGTAGACGCGCTCGGCGGCGGCGAGGTTCGGCCCCAGCAGGAAGGGGTCCTGGTAGAGGTCGTACGCGTGCGCGGTCACGCGGTACGGGAGCCCCGTCAACGCGGCGGTATAGCGGCAAAGCGCCGCCGCGTCGTTGGCGAAGTGGGCGTGGAGCCTGGCCGTGTCGCCGGGGAGCAGGGCCGCGGCACGTCGGGCGTAGAACCCGAGCCGGAGGGCGCGCGCCCACTTCCGGGGCCGGAGACCCAGGGACAGGAGGTCGGAGGCGAGCGCCCGGGCCCACGCCCCGGCGTTCGGGACGCGGGTGGAGGGGACGCTTCCGCGGTGCGCCAGCACCTCGCCGTCGAGGACCCCGCTCGCCGGATGTTGCGCGGGGAACGCCGACAGGACCGTAACGGGCACCCGCGCGGCGACCAGACCTTCCACCTCGCGCACGACGAACGTCTCCGAAAGCTCGGGATAGGTTCTCAGGACGTAAGCGACGCGACGATTCTCGTGATTCACGGGTACGCAGCTTACCCCATGCAAAAGGTTGACACGACGGAGCTTACCGGGAATATTGTTCCGCCATGAACCCCTCGGTCCGGAAGGTCCTTCTCCTCAACCCCCCCGGGGACCGGCTCTACATCCGGGACCAGTTCTGCTCGCACGTGTCGAAGGGCACGTATTACTGGCAACCGCTCGACCTGCTGATGATCTCCGCGCGGCTCCACGCCGCGGGGTACGAGCTCGCGGTCGTCGACGCGATCGCCGAGCGGCTCGCCGCGGAAGAGGCGCTGCGCCGCGTGGAGGCGTTCGCCCCCGACGCCATCGTGTTCCTGACGGGGAGCGACTCCTTCCTCGACGACATCCGCTTCGTGGAGGAAGCGAAGCGACGCGGCGTGCGGCTCGCGGTCGCGATCGGCGACGTCGTCCGCGAGAAGGGCGAGCGGCTGCTCGTGCAGCACCCCGCGATGGACGCGTGCATGACGGACTTCGTCACGCACGGGCTCGAAGCGTTCCTGCAGGGGCGAGCCGACGAGGCGGCGAACATGATCGTGCGCGACGCGGACGGCACGGTGCGCAAGATCGCGGGCGCCAAGGTGCCTCGGACCTTCACGATCCCCACGCCGCCCTACGCGCTGTTCCCCCTCGACCGCTACCGGATGCCGTACAACCGGTACCACCCGTACGCGACGATCATCACCTCGACCTGGTGCCCCTACGGTTGCAGCTACTGTCCGTTCTCGCGCACGCCCTATCGGATGCGCGAGCCGGAGGACGTGCTCCGCAACCTCGAGGACGTCCGCGCGATGGGGATCCGGCAACTCCACATCGCCGACTGGACCTTCGCGGTCAACAAGGCGCAGGCCAAGACGATCGTCCAGGGGATGATCGCGCGGGAGTTCGGATTCACGTGGTCGTGCCTGAGCCGCGTCGACCTCATGGACCGCGAGCTCATGGACCTGATGAAACGCGCGGGATGCGACCTGATCGAGTTCGGCGTCGAGTCGGGGAACCAGCCGATGCTCGATCGCTACGACAAGGGGACGACCGTCGAGGAGATCCGGCGCGCGTTCGGGTGGGCCCGCGAGCTCGACATCCCGACCCTCGCCACGTTCGTCCTGGGCCTCCCGGGCGAGACCCGCGAGACGTTGCAGCAGACCCTCGACCTCGCTCTGGAGATCGAGCCGACGTTCTGCTCGTTCAACGCGGCGAGTCCGCGCATGGGGACCGAGCTCCGCCACGACATGCTCGAGCAGGGGCTGATCCAGGACTCCGACGACGCGGTGCTCGACTCGTCGCGGTCGCTCCCGGTCTTCTCCACGGAGACGCTGTCCGCGGAGGAGGTCCAGCGCTTCCGCCAGCGGGCGATCCGCTCGTTCTACCTGCGCCCCTCGTACCTCGCGCGCCGCGTCAAGCGGCTCGGGTCGTGGGTCGAGCTGCAGAACCATCTCGGCAACGGCGTCTCGCTGATCTGGCAGACGCTGCAGTCCGCGAGGGCACGTCGGACCTGAGCGAGACACGTCACGTCAACCGCTCCGTCCCGGCGCTCGCCGCCATGGCGGCACTGGCTGCACTGGCGCTGCTCGTCGTCCGGTCGTGGCGGATCGACTATCCGTATTCGATCGACTTCCAGACCTACTGGCTCGCGGGACATCGCCTCGCCGCCGGGGAGGCGGATCGCCTGTTCGACGCCGGCGGCGGACCGGCCTCGGGGATCCCGCTCGAGCTCGCCGCGCACGAGTTCAAGAACCTCCCGATCGTCGCCGTCCCGTTCGCCCCGCTCGCGTCGCTCCCCTACCTCGAGGCGAAGCGGGTCTTCTGGTGGATCGGCCTCGCCGCCCTCGTCGCGGGAGGGACGCTCTCGGGGCTCGGCGGGCTCTCCCCCCGGTTCGGGAGCCCCGCCACCCGGGTGAGCGTCGGGATCGCGGTGACGGCGCTGCTGTCCCCGGCCCACTCCGCGCTCCGCCACGGGCAGACGACCCCGCTCGTGATGCTGGCGCTGGCCGCCTGGCTGTACGGGCGCGATCGCCGCCCCGCGTGGGCGGGGGGGGCCCTGGGCCTCGCGTGCCTCGTGAAGTTCCCGCCCCTGGCACTGCTGGCCCTCGACGCGGTGCGCGCCCGGCTGAAGGCGACCGCGGCCGCGGTCGCGACGATCCTGGTCGCGGTCACCCTGTCGGTCGTCGCATTCGGCGTCCCGCTGCACCGCGCCTACCTCGCCCACATCGGAGGGAACGCGGGCACGGTGATGACCGGGCACAACAACCAGTCGATCGTCGCGATCCTCGCCCGACTGGTCGTCCCGGTCCCCGTGCTGGACTGGACCCCGCGTCCACTCCCCGACGGGATCGGCGCGGGGGCGGTGATCGTGACGCTGCTCCTGTTCGCGCTCGCCGCGCGGACGATCCTCCAGGCCGGTCGCACCCCGCCGGACGAGCTCCTCGAGGTCCCGCTGGTCGCCTCGCTGGGCATCGTCGCCCTCCCCGTCGCGTGGGACCACTACGTGCTCCTCGCGGGGCCGGCGATCCTGGCGCTGCTCGGCGGCCTCCACGCGAAGGGGCTGCTCCTTCGGCCGCGATTCCGGCTCGCCTTCGCGGCGACCTTCGTCGTGCTGGCCCTCCCCACACCCACCGCGTGGCTCGACGGCTCGGAGCCGGCCGGCTTCCTGCGGGCGCTCGCCCTCTCCGGGGACGGGCTCGCCCTCCTCGGGGTCTTCGGCACGGCGATCGTCGCCTCGCGGGTGCGCCGGTGAGGTGGGCGCTCGCGCTCAACGCGACGATCGTCCTTTGCTCGGTCGCGGCACCGGTCGAGGGCGTACCGGGCCCGCTGCGGATGCTCGCCGCGGGACTGCTCGTGCTCGTCCTCCCCGGACTCGGCTGGCTGGGCGCCTTCCGCCGCATCGTCCTCGACCCGACGCGGCTGGCCCTCGCGACCGTCGGGATCTCCGCGGCGAGCAGCGTGCTCGGCTTCGTCCTGCTCGTCGGCACCGCCCGGCCGCCCTCGCCGGGCGGGCTCCTGCTCTGGACGCTGCTCGTGGCCAACGCGGGACTGTGGTCGGTGCGGGGCCCCGGCCGCTTCGACGACCGCGCGCGATGGCGCGACCTCGCGATCGTCGCCGGGGCGGCCTTCTCGATCTTCTCGCTCGCGGCGCTCCACCTGGTGCCGCCCCTCGAGGACCACGACATGGAGGTCCGAGGGACGGCGTGGGGTCTCGCGACCGAGCTGAAGCCCTACTTCCAGACGAACCGCGAGGTCTACCTCCCGCTCGCCCATCCGGTCCTCCTCCACGGCTTCGTGGCGCAGTCGCTCGCGTGGACCGGCGAGATCGAGACGACTCGCGGGTCGTACGAGGCGGCCAAGCGCGCGGAAGCGGCCCGAGGGTCCGGCGCCCCGTTCGACGGGATGGCCGCGTGGCGCGCGGACTACGAAGCGATGGTGCGGCGTCCCGCGCTCGCCGGGACGCGCGCCCCGGGCGTCCTCCTCGCCGCGCTCGCCGCGGCGCTCCTGTTCGACCTCGTGGCGCGGCTGGGCGCGTCCGTCCCCGCCGCGTGGGGGGCGGTCGCCTGCTGGCTGACCTTCCCCGAGACGATCGTCCGCTCCTCGTACGCCGGCTACTTCGCCCCGGCGGTCTTCGCGATGGCCGTCGCCGCGGGGTCGTTCGGCCCGCGGGACGAAGACGACGCGCGCCGGCCGATCCGCCAGTACGGCCCGGCTGCGGCCGCGGGGTTCCTGTGCGCGTGGCTCGACCACAAGACGATCGTCTTCGCGGGCGCGGTGACCGCGTGGTTCGCGTGGCGCTTCGTCGCGACGCGCAGGCTCGACCTTCGCGCCGCGGGGTTGTTCGCCGGGTTCTCGGCGGGAACGCTCGCCTGGTGGGCGTACGGCCTCTCCGTCGACGTGCACGCGTTCGTGCAGGACCACCTGCGGATGCACTTCGCGCACCGGCTGCTCCTCGACGATCTGCGCCTGTTTCCAGGCGGCCAGCGGTACTCCCCCTCGATGCTCGAGTTGTGGGGCCAGTTCTCGTCGCACACCGGGTGGCTGTTCCTCCCGGTCGCGATCGTCGCGGCGTTCCTGTGGCTGCGCCCGCGCGGAGACGACGGGGACGCGCGTCGCACCGTGCTCGCCGTCTGGGCGCTCGGCCACCTCATCGCCTTCACGCTCACCGACTGGCGGCAGACCAAGCACCTCATGAACGGCCTGCTGCCGCTGGTTGCGGCCGCCTTCGTCGCGATCTCCGAAACGCGGCACGTCGCCGTCCGCCGCGCGGCGGTCGGCGCGCTCGTGCTCGCGTTCCTCTGGAACGTGGCCACGGACGTGCGCCTTTTCCGCGACTTCGGCTCGCTCGTCATCCTCGGGGCGAGCGACGTGGATGGCTGGTGAACGGCGCCCCGCGGTTCTCCGTCCTCGTCCCGACGCGGGGCCGCCCCGACCTCGCCGCGGCGTGCGTGGCCTCGGTCCTCGCGCAGGACCACCCGTCGTTCGAGCTCGTGCTCTCCGACCAGTCCGACGACGACCGGACCTTCGCGGCGGCGACCGCGGCGGCGGCGGGGAACCCCCGCCTGACGATCGTCCGGGCTCCCGGACGCGGGCGGAGCCGCGCGCTCAACGCCGGCCTTCCCGCCTGTCGCGGCGCGTGGATCGTGATGACCGACGACGACTGCGAGCCGGAGCCGGGATGGCTCCTCGCCCTCGACCGCGAGGCCGCGCGGGCCCCCGAGCGCGCGGCCATCGTCGGCCGGGTGGTTCCGGGTCCGGTCGAGCCGGGGAAAGCGGATCCGCCGGCGACCCTCGACGAGCCCGAACCCCGCGACTGGCGAGGCCGCGTCGACCGGGACCTCGTTTACCCGAACTTCGCGATCCCGCGCGCGGCCTTCGCCGAGCTCGGCCGGTTCGACGTCCGCCTCGGCGTCGGGACTCCCATCCCGGGGGGCGAGGACAACGACTTCGGCTATCGCCTGCTCCGCTCGGGGTACGCGCTCCTCTACCGCCCAGGCCCCACCGTCGTCCATCGTGCCTGGCGCAGCCACGAGGAGCGTCTCGCCCTCAAGCGGGCCTACGGGGTCGGCCAGGGGGGCTTCTACGCGAAGCACCTCGCCCGCGGCGATGCTTTCGTGGCATGGCGGCTCGCCCGCGATCTCTTCCGGAACGCCCGGGCGGCCGGCGGCGCGGCGATCCGGGGAAACCGGACGGGCGCGCGCGGGCATCTCGCGTATCTTTCGGGGTTGGGGACGGGTCTCTGGCGCATGGGGATCCTGCTCGCCCGCAGGGCGCCGGCGGAGGACCGTTGAGGGGACCGGGAGGAGCGGTCGCGGAGATCGACCTGGCGGCGGACGATCCGCTTCCCGAAGTCCTCGTGTACGCGCCCCTCGCCTACGTGCTCGTCCGCGACGCGGGCCGGCCGGTCGCGCGCCTGGTCCTCGAAGGGGACACGCCGCGCGACCGCGCGACCCTGTTCGCCCGGGCGCGCGAGGTCGCGAGCGTGCTTCCCGCGCCGCACGCCGGCGGGGTCGTCGTCGAGCCGGGGGCCGTCAGCGTGATCGTCGCGACGCGCGATCGGCCGCACGACCTCGAGGCGTGCCTCCTCGCGCTCTCGCAGCTCGCGCCCGGCCCCGGCGAGGTCGTCGTCGCCGACTCGGCCTCGGCCGCCCCGGCCCTCGTCGCGATGACGGCGCGCAAGTACGGCGCCCGCTACGTGCGCTGCCGCCGTCCGGGGCTGTCGATCGCCCGGAACACGGGAGCCCGCGCGGCGCGCAGCGCGATCCTCGCGTTCCTCGACGACGACTGCCGCGTCGAGGCGGGCTGGCTGCGCGCGTTGTGCGAGGGGTTCGGGGCCGACGGCGGCGACGTCGTCACCGGCCAGCTCCTTCCCTCCGAGCTGGAGACCGAGGCGCAGCAGCTGTTCCTCCACTACAGCCACATGGACCGTCGCGGCTTCGTGCCCCGCCGGTTCACGCGCGACAGCCGCGAGTCGAAGCACTGGCCGATCGACGCGTGGCGGATGGGCAGCGGCGGGAACCTCGCGGTCCGGTCCGACGCGTACTGGCAGCTCGGCGGGTTCCGCGCCGACCTCGGGCTCGGGACCCCCGCCCTCGGCGGCGAGGATCTGTTCTTCCTCTGGTCGGTCGTGGTCGACGGCGGCACCGTCGTGTACCGCCCCGACGCCCTCGCCTGGCACCGGCATCACCGGGACGCGGCGGCGCTCGAGCGCGTGATGTTCGGGTACGGCTGCGGCCACTCGGCGTTCATCGCCGCCGCGCGCTCCGCAGGCGCGGCGAGAGGTCGCGTGGCGCTCTACCGCGCCTCGTTCTGGTACGACCGCTTCAAGCGGCTCGGGCGCTCGCTCGCCCGTCGCTGGCCCGTGCCCGCCCACCTCGTCCTTCGCGAGATGGCGGGGTCCCTCGCGGGACGCCACCGCTTCCGGCGCGCGCATCGCGAGGTCGCATGAGCGGCATCCCGGTGCTGATGTACCACTGGGTCAACGACGATCTGGGGAACCACCTCCGCCTGTACGGCGTCGCCCCGGGGGCCTTCGCATCGCAGATGCGCTCGCTCTCGTCGCGCGGTCGCCGCGCGGGGACGCTCGACGATCTGCTCGCGCACGTCCGCGGGTCGACGCCCGCCCCCGACGGGACGATCGTCCTGACCTTCGACGACGGCTACCGCGACAACGTCGAGAACGCCGGCCCGGTCCTCGAGGCGCTCGGCTGGACGGCGACGATCTTCGTCGTCACCGACCGGGCGGGAGGGGTCAACGCCTGGGACGCGCGCTACGGCGACACGCCGAGACCGATCCTCTCCTGGGACGAGATGCGCGCGCTCGACGGGAAGGTCTTCCGATTCGAGCCGCACTCGCGCACGCACCGCCCGCTCCCGACCCTCGACGACGCGCAGGCGGCGGACGAGATCGGGGGATCCAAGCGCCGCCTCGAAGACGAGCTCGGCAGGGCTTCGCGGGTCTTCTCGTACCCGCACGGCGAGTTCAGCCGGCGCGTCGAGGGGTACGTGCGCGCGGCGGGGTTCGAGGCGGCGGTCACCGACCTCCAGGGCCTCAACACCGCCGGGACCGACCCGCTGCGCCTGAAGCGCACGATGATCACCTCGCGCGATGTCGCCGCGACCTACTTCATCAAGTCGTCGACCGGGTACGGCGTCGCGGGGATGTGGGACGAAGGCCTCCGCCGGCTCGCCGGCCGTCCCCCGCGCTGGGAGCGGGCGCGGTGACGCAGGCCCCGTCCCGCGCCGAACAACTCGCCGCCTGGGCCTCGCTCGCCGTCCTCGCCGCCTTCTACGTGAAAACGCTCGGGGTGCCTTCGTTCTGGCTCGACGAGGCGTGGGAGGCGAACTACTACGCGGGATACGAGCCGGAGCCCTGGTACAACCGCCCGATGGCGCTGATGGCGGCGCAGCGGGCGATCGCGACGATCGCCGGGCCTTCGGAGCTGGCGCTTCGCGCGCTCCCGTGCCTGGCGGCGCTCGCCGCGGTCGCGCTCCTGTGGAGGCTCGCGCGGCGACGCCTGGGAGCGACCGAGGCCTGGATCGGCGCGGCGGCGCTGGCCCTGGCTCCTCCATTCGTGCTGCTCGCGCATCAGCTGAAGCACTACCCCTTCGACGCCCTCGCGACGGTGGCGTTGTGGACGGCGCTCGACGCCTGGCGCCAGCGGCGCAGCGCCTGGAGCGCGGCCGCCTTCGCGGCGACGGGATGCGTCGCGTTCGGCTTCTCGTTCACCGCGCCCTTCGCGATCGCGGGATGCGCCGTCGCGGCGCTCGCGGCCTCGCGCGCGGATCGGAGGGGCCTCGGCACCTTCGCGACGGCGTGCGCCGCGACGGCGGCGGTCTTCGCGGCGGTCTACCTCGCGTTCCACGCCGCCGACGCCTCGAATCCCAACACCGTGGACTGGTTCGAGGGGGCCTACCCTCCGTCGGGGGGGATCGTCGCGTGGGTGCGCTGGGCCCTGGCGCAGACCGTGGAGATCGCCAAGCTCCACACCGGCGCCCCGTCGGGACTCGCGCTGGCCGCCGTCGCGGGCGCGGGGCTTCTCGCCGCGCGCGCGGACGGCCGCTGGATCTTCGTCGCGGCCGGCGGCGCCCTCGCGGCGGCCCTCGCGGCGGGCACGTTGCGGATGTACCCGTACGGCGCGGCGCGGACGACCCTCTGGATCGCCCCTGCGATCGCCCTCACCGTCGGCTGCGCCTTCGGGACCTTCGTCGGCGACGGGCGCGCTCGCGCGGCCCGGGCGCTCGTCGCGGCGGCCTTCGCCTATCTGGCCTTCTACCCGGCGCTCCGCGACCTGGGCCCGTACCTCTCGACGGGATGGAAGAAGGAACACCTTCGGCCGTTCGTCGAGACGATCGCGCGCGAGCGTCGCGCCGGCGAGGCGATCTACGTCTACGAGGACGCCCTGTCCGCGTTCCGCTTCTACTGGCGCCGGCTCGGGCGCGAGGGCGTCGATCCCGATCTCGCGATCGCGCCGCGCAGCCGTCTCGACCTCGCGCGGCACCGCGTCGCCGTCGACGCCCTCGCGGAGCGCTACGATCGCGTCTGGGGGGTGTACACGCACGTGAGCCGCGAGGAGATGGACGCGATTCGCGCGGCGCTCGCGGCGCGATACGAGCGGGTCCGCGGGGGCGAGGACGGAGACGCACGCTGGGACCTGTGGGTCCGGCGCGCCGGCGCGGCTCCGTGAGCGCGCGGATCGCGGTCGTCGTGCCGACCTTCCAGCGCCGCGCCCTCGTGACG
Source organism: Candidatus Polarisedimenticolaceae bacterium (assembly GCA_036376135.1). NCBI lineage: Bacteria > Pseudomonadati > Acidobacteriota > Candidatus Polarisedimenticolia > Candidatus Polarisedimenticolales > Candidatus Polarisedimenticolaceae > Candidatus Polarisedimenticolaceae bacterium. The sequence continues at coordinate 25,371 of DASVAW010000019.1, forward strand.
CGCGCGGTCGCGGCCCTCGCCGCGCAGCGGCCCGCCGGCATCGCGTCGCAGCTCGAGGTCGTGGTCGTCTGCGACGGGAGCACCGACGGGACCGCGCAGGCGCTTCGGGCCTCGGCACCGTCGAACCTCGCGTTGCGCGTGATCGAGCAGGCCAACGCGGGCCAGGCCGCCGCGCGCAACGCCGGCGCCGCCGCGACGTCCGCTCCGGGCCTCCTCTTCCTGGACGACGACATGATCGCGGCGGCGGACCTCGTCGCCGTCCACCTCGAGGCGGCGGCGGCGAACCCCTCGGCGGCGCGTTCGGGCTCGATCGCCGTGGACCCGGGGTCGCCGCGTTCGTTCGTCACCGAGGGACTGCGCCGGTGGGGAGAAAGGCGCGACGCGCGCCTCGCCGGGGCGCCCGAGCTCCCGTGGGACGAGGCGCTGACCGGCCATCTCTACGTCCCCCGGGAGGCGTTCGAGGCCGCCGGGGGCTTCGAGGCGTCGTTCACCGCGAGCGGCGGTTTCGGCGGCGAGGACCTCGAGTTCGGTTGGCGCCTGGCCCGGTCCGGCGTTCCCCTCGCCTTCGAGCCCCGCGCGGTGACCTACCAGGTCTACGCGAAGACCTTCCGCGAGCTCGCACGCGACATCCGGCGCGCGGCGGCGGGGGACGTGCGGCTCGCCGCGCGCCATCCGGAAGCGGCGGTGCGCCTCTTGCTCGGATCGCCGGGAACGCTCCCGCCATGGGAGCGCCGCGCGCTGGCCCTCAGCCGGCGGCACCCGGCGCTGGCGGGCGTGCTGTTCGCGCCGCTGCTCGCGGTGCTCGACGCGGCGTCACGGGCGGGGCGCTGCGGGAACCGCTGGGAACACGCCCACGCGGTCGCCCGGGCGCACCTCTACGGGCTCGGGCTCGTCGACGCCGCGAAGGCGACGCGGTAGAGGACGGCGAGCCCGTCGGACTCGCCGAACCGCGCGACCTCCTCGAGCCACGGCACCGAGGCGGGGTCGAACGCGCCGAGCGCCCGTTCGTGGGAGGTCCACAGGACGTAGTCGAGCCCCCAGCGCGCAACCAGGTCCCTGCGCCAGGCGTCGTCGGTGTCCGCGCCGAAGAACCGCGCGACGTCGCGGCTCTTGGCCTCGCTGTCGATCGTGAGGGAGTAGTGTCCGACGAAGGTGTGCACCCCTGCGAGCCCCGGGACCAGCATCCCGAGCGCGTGGGAGGCCAGCACCGCGTCGTCGGGACCGGTCCTGCGGTCGAGCTCGCTCAGGAGGTCCCGATCCGGGACGGCGATCCAGGTCGGATGGCCGAAGCGTCGCACCTGCCTCCATTCGATGTCGCGGAGGTAATACGGCGTCGCCGCGTGCAGCGGCACCATCACGAGGACCAGGAGCGCGGCGGCGACCCGGGCGCGGCCCGCCATCCTGCTCGCAAGCCAGGGGACGACCCAGGTCGCGAGAACGAACGCCGCCAGCACCGCGATCGGGAGCTGGATTCCCCCGAGGAGCCGGCGCTGGAACCGGAACGGAAGGTGCGCGGCGAAGAGCGAGCCGACGAGCCACGCCGCCGCGACGCGCTGGGCGGGCGTCATCCTCCGGACCCCGAACAGCGCGCCTACGGCGAGCAGGCCCGACGCCCCCAGGGCGAGCGCGAGCTTCGACAGCTCGGGGGTCGTCATGACCGCCTGTTCGTCCATCGCGCGGAAGGCCGGATTGCGCGAGAACAACCACGCGTTCCAGAGGATCGCCGGAGCGACGATCGCCATCGGGATCGCCGACATCCTCAGATCGCGCCACGGGGCGCGGCGTTCGACCGCCGCGGCCAGGAGCGGGTAGAGCCCGAACACCGCGGCGCACGTCACGACCTCGTACGGGTGGAAGAACACGAGCCCGAGCAGCGTCGCGCCCGAAGCGGCGGCGAACCGCGTGGCGGCGGCCCCGCTCCGCCAGGCGACGACCATGAACCCCACCGCGAGGACCTGAAGCGCGAACGCCGCGTCGAAGTGAGGGATCGTCATCGTGCTGAAGAAGGTGCTGATCTCCGGGGTCCACCATCCCGGGCTCGAGACCGGCTCCCAGCCCCGGTTGCGGACGAACCAGTTGTAGGGGCCCTCCCATCCGCCCGAGACCGCGGCCATCGCGAAACACGCGAGCCGGGCGCCGCGGCGCTCGAAACACAGCCCGGCGAACCACCAGAGCGCGGCGAGCAATGCCGCGGCGGCGGCCACGCGCGCGGCGGCGTACACGGCCGGGATCGACGCGCCCGTCACCCCGGCGATCCAACCCAGCGGACCGTAGAAGACGTTGACGTAGAGCTTCCGGTGCTCCTCCACCGTGAATCGGTCGGCGAAGGCGTACTCCCCTTCCTGCCCCTGGCGCATCCAGCCGTAGTACGACAACGCGTCCTCGGCGGACGTGGGCAGGACCCCCGTGTACACCTTCCCGGCGGCATACCCCCGCGACTGGGCGTAGACGGCCCAGGCATGCGGCACCTGCGTGGCGACGATGAACGCCGCTCCGAACGCGACCGCGAGCCACGTCGCCGTGCGCTTGATCACGAGTCCGTTCTTTTCGCCGCGACGAGGATCATCGGACCGAAGTCCCGGTAGGGCGGGATGCCCGCCCGTCCCAGCCGCTCGAAGATTCCGCGAATCACGCGCTGCCCGGGCGTCCCTTTCCACTCCCGCCACGAATGCCACTCGTACCCCGAGGTCGAGGCGATCACCCGCAGCCCCGACGCCGTGAGGAACGCCCTCAGCGAACGGATCTCCGGCTCGCAGAGCGCGTCGAGGTCCCCCTGGTACACGCCGTGATCGAGGACCTTGGGGTGCACACGCTCCCAGCCCAGCGCGGAACGGGCGCTCGACGCGCGGTGCGCGCCGAGCCAGCGACGGAGAAACCGGGCCGCCCCGCCTCCCGCCCGATTCGGGCTGGCCCCCAGCGGTCCCCCGTACTGCGGCGACAGGACCGCGAGGACCCCGTCGCGGGCCAGGACGCGGATCATCTCGGCCAGCGCGACCTCGGGCCGTGAAAGGTGCTCGATCACGGAGATCGCGACCACGCCGTCGAACGACGCCGAAGCGAACGGCAACCGCTCGCCTTCGGCGACCACGACGCGCCCCGGCGCGATCGGGTCCGCCAGGCGCGCCGCCAAGGGGGACAGATCGCACCCGAAGGTCGTCCGGCCCCGTCCCGCGAGCGCCTCGAGGTTGCTTCCCTCGCCGCACCCCACCTCGAGCAGCCGACCGGCCGCGGGGAGGTAACCGTCGAGCAGCCGGTACTCGGCACCGGCCGACGCGGCCTGGCGCACCGTCTCGCGCGCCCGGGCGTAGTAGTCGACGTCCCGCGACCAGAGCTCGCGCAGCAACCGGTCGACCACCGGGTCGCGATTCACGGTTCGGTCCTCGTGGGATCGAGGCTCACGAACACCCGGCGCGCGTGGATTCGCAGGAACTCGCGCTCCTCCCCGTCGAATCCGAGACGCCAGAACAACCCCGCGTAGATCGCGACCCCTCCCCCGGCCCAGGCCGCGAGCGCGGCCAGACCGCCCGGGGCGACCGCGTCCCGCGTCCACCACAAGGCGACGGCAACGGGGAGCCCCGAGAGCACGCCCGGGAGCAGCGCGCGGCGGAGGAGGTCCGCAGCGCCCAGGCCGCACGCCCTCGCGGCGGCCGGGATCTGGACGATCGCCTGGCCGAAGAACGCCCCCACGAGGGCGCCCCACGCCAGCCCCTCCGCGCCCAGCCGCGCGGTCAGGGGGACGCCCAGCGCCAGCGTGATCACCGCCTGCGCCGTCCCGCAGCCGGCCAGCAGCCGCGTCCGCCCCACGCCCAGCAGTACCGATTCGGCGGGGAGGCTCGTCGCGATCACGAGGAACACGGCCGCGAAGACCTGGAGCACGCCGACGGCGTCGGGGGCCCGGCCGCCGAGCCAGTTCGCCTGGATCGGGCCGGCGCCCAGCGAGAGCAGCAACGCCATCGGCAGCGCGACCGTCCACGCGAACTTCGTTCCCTTCACGAGCGATTCGCGCAGGGACACGTCGCGGCGGCTCGCGTCGAGCTCGCTCGCGAGCGGAAACAGGACCGCCGCGAGCGGACCGATCGCCTCGGCGGGCATCGTGGCCAGGCGACGACCCGCCCAGAACGCGCCGACGGCGGGGAGCCCCGCGAAGATCGCGAGCAGCGGCTCGAACAGCCGCGTCGTCGCCACCTCGACCACGTGGCGCAAACCGTTCCAGACGCCGAAATCCACCAGTCGGATGATCTCGGCGGGAACGAAGGCGATGCGAGGGACGACGTCGGGATACGCCCGCGCCAACGCGCGCCAGCGCATCGCGTGGAGGACCAGGCGCGCAAGCAGCTCCGCGCAGGCGACGCCGACGACGCCGTACCCGGACTGGAGGGCGAGGACGATCAGCACGAGCCGGACCAGCGCGTGCACGACCCGGAGCAGGTTCAGCAGGTCGAAGCGGAGCAATCCCTCGAGAAGCGATCCCGACAGGCCAAGGGGGTAGGACACGGCCGCCGAGGCGGAGAGCAGCACGATCGCCGCCCGCAACTCCGGCCAGGCGCCCCGGTCGTCCACGAGGATCGGGACCGCGACGGTCGCGAGGATGCACCCCCCCGCGAACGCGAGGAGCCCGATCACCCCGTACATCCCCAGGGCGGTCGAGGCGAGGCGCCGGATCGCGGGACGGTCCCCGCGGGCCTGGAAGGCCGCCGAGAACTTGAGGACCGCCTCGCGGATGCCGAAGTCGAGCAGTTGGAGCCAGTCCGCCAGGGTGACGCCGAGCGTCCAGATGCCGAAGGCCACGGGCCCGAGCCGGCGCAGGAGGAACGGGGTCAGCAGGACGAACGCTGCTCCCTCGGCGATCGTGCCGAGGTAGGACATGACGAGGATGCGCCCGCTGGTCGCGCCGCGGCGGTACCCCTGCGATGCGGGAGCCGGGTCCTTCGGGCCGTTCATGCGCGGGATCCTTCCCACGCGGCGATCAGGCGTCGTGCGTCGCGCCGCCCGGTGAACAACGCGCGCGCCACCCGCACCCGCCGCCACGAGCGCGCGAGCCCGTCGGCGGGGGCGTGACGCACGAGGGTCGACAGGCAGCGGCGGAGCGCGTCGCTCCAGAAACGCTCCGGCACGCGGTCGCCGAACGACTTCCGGCGCTCCACCCACGCCCCGAGGCCCCACGCGTAGTCGATCTCGTTGCGATCGTGGGCGTGGGCGTCCCGAGGAGGGTGGTGGGAGACGATCGCCGCCGGGACGAAGACCACCGCGCCGCCGGAGAGGAGGATGCGGTGGAACGCGTCGGCGTCCTCTCCTCCCTTCAGGGGACCTCCGGCCCCGAGCATCGGGTCGAACCCCCCGGCCCGGCGCAGGTCCTCGACCCGGAACGCCATGTTCAGCCCGCCTCCGATACGCGAAGGCTCGGTAGGGCCGGAGAAGACGATCTCATCCTCCCCGCCCCAGTCGGTCACCCACGACGGCACGCCGTCCGGGAGCGGCATCGAAGGGTCGGGGCGCATGGGCCCCGTCGCCGCTCCGGCCGACGGGTGGCGCTCGAACGCGTCGCCGAACGCCCCGGCCCAGGCGGGGCGCACGAGGCAGTCGTCGTCGGTGAAGGCGACGATGGGCGTCGTCACGCGCTCGAGCACGGCCTGGCGCGAGGCCCCGAGACCGCGCCGTGCGGGCGCGAACCACTCCGCCCCCGCAGCCCCGGATCGCTCCCGACCGACCGCGGCGAGGGCGTCGTCGCTCTGGTCCGCCACGACGATCGCCCGCGGCGCGGGATCGAGCGCCCGCAGGCTCGCGAGGCATCGCGCCAGGTCGTCCGGGCGATTGCGCGTGCAAACGGCGACCGTCACCTGCGCGGCGTTCACGAGGCGCGTTCCGCGACGACCAGCCAGTTCATCGGGAGGCGAGCGTCGAGGTATCCGAGGAACGCCGCGAGGGGGCCGCGCTCGGCCAGACGCTCCAGCACGCGTCCCGCGACATTGGCGGCGACGAACAACGCGACGGCGATCCAGCCCACCGGCGCGGCGGCGACGCCCAGTCGGCGCCTCGCGGCGATCGCCGCCTCGCGCACGACGGTGTTGAACGCCGCGAACGGGAGGGCCAGCAGCCCGCCCTGGCGGACGATCTCCCGGATCGTGAGGCCCGGGAACAGCGGCGGAAGCTGGGGCCGCCCGAATCGGTGCTCGACGCGGGCGGAATCGTAGGGCCACGCCGCCGGAGCCGAGACGAGGACGGCGCCGCCTGGGCGGACGACCCGTGCGATCTCGCGCGCGAACGCCGCCGGATCGTCGACGAGGCCGAGGAGCTGGGTGGACACCACGACGTCGAACACCCCGTCCGGAAAAGGGAGCGCCTCCGCGCGCGCCACCACGTCCGGGGTGGCCTCCGGGTCGAAATCGACCCGGAGGTAGTCGCGCGTCACGAAGTGCATACGATACGGGGTTCCGCCGCTGCCGACATCGAGGACTCGATCGATTCTGCCCAGCGCGGCCGCGCGAGCGGCGAGGTCGCGGGCGAGGGGGCGGAGGTGCAGGTAGTCGTGTTGCCAGATTCGCGGCCGGCCCCGCGCGTCGAACGTCTCGGTCGGCATCGCGGGTGAAGTATAGTCGCCGCCGATGAGTGTGCCGTCCGTCGCGCGTGGCCCCGCCGGGATCGTGCTGCTCGGTCTTGCCTTCGTGCTCCTGGCCCTGGCGACGCGCCTTCCGTTCCGCGACACCACCCTGTTCATCTCCGATTCAGGGCGCTACGCGATGGCGCTCGAGCGCTACGACATCACGGTCGGCCGCCCGCACCCCCCCGGGAACCCCCTCTACGTCGGCATGGCGAAGGGGATCGACGCCGTCGTGAAGGACCCGCCCGCCTCCCTCGCGCTCCTGTCGGCGCTGCTCAGCGGAGTCGCCTTCCTGTTCGCCTATCTTCTCGGACGCGACGTCGGCGGGGAGCCCGCCGGCTGGCTGGCGGCGGGGATCCTCGCCGTCAGCCCGCTCTTCTGGTTCTTCGGGGGGATCGCGATGCCCTCGACCGGCGAGGCGGCGCTGTCGCTGATCGTGGCGTGGGTGGCGCGACGCGCGAGGGAGCCGCACTCCCCCGCGGCGTTCTGGGCGCTCACGATCCTCCTCGGACTCGCCTTCGGATACCGTTCCACCTTCGCGGTGCTGGTCGCGCCGCTCTGGCTGTACGCGGGATGGCGGCACCCGAGAGGGCGCCTTGTCGGCGGCGCGGCGGTGCTCGCGGCCTCGTGGCTGGGCTGGACGGCGATCGTGGCGGGGCTGTCCGGAGGCCTTGCGGCCTATCGGGAGACGACCGCCTCGTTCTTCACCGACGTCGTCGTCGGCACGAAGATCCTCGGCGGAGGCTGGGGGAAGATCCCGCACCAGGCTGCGGCGATGGGGGCGAGCGCGGTCCTGGGCCTGGGACTGTTCCTTCTGCCGTTCCTCGTGGGCCTGGTCGGCACGATCGCCGGGAGGCCGCCGTTTCCCGGGGCCGGCCCCTTCCTCGCGACGTGGGCGCTCCCGACGCTGGTCTTCCACGCCGTTTACGATTGGGCGCCGCGATTCGGGGTACTCCTCCTCGCCCCGTCGGCGATTCTCGCGGCGACCGCCGCGGTCCCGCTCGCGCGCCGATGGCTCGAGGGACGGCGCCCGCTCGACCCCACCGCGCCGGTCGGTCCCGTCGCGCGGGCGTTCGTCGTGGCCGGGCTCGCCTTGAACCTCGCGTTGTTCCTGCTCCCCGTTCGATTCGGGGAGTGGCGCCTCCCCGATCCGTACCCGAGCGGCACGCGCCTTCTGGAGCGCAACGTCGACCTCGCCCGCCGCGACGCGGTTCTGAAGTCGACGGTGCCGGACCCCGCCTCGACGGTCGTCCTGGCGTACGACGACGCCTTCCACGTCGCGTGGTTCCTGCCCGAGTACCGCGTGGTCGGCCTCTTCCCGCTGTTCAAGGACGCCGCGGACGCGTGGGTTCCGAGCTTCCGCGACCGGACGCTGTCGTACGAGCCGGGCTCGCGGGCGGTGCCGGTCGGCGACCCCCTGCGCCTTCCCGACGAGGTGCGCCGCGTGGTCCTCTACGACCCCGAGTACGTCGCCTTCTGGCCGGTCGATGCCCTGCCGCTGCGCGAAGTCCTCTACGACCCCGCGTCGGGCCGGAAACTGTGGACCGCCGAGCTTCCGGGGCCGGGGTGCCTCGACTTCGCGTTCCGCGAGCTCCGGTTCCTTCCCGCCGGGACCGCGGGGTGCGCGCCGTGACGGCTCCTCGGCTCCCCCTCGGGCCCGAGCCGCGCCGCGTCCTCGTCACGGGGAGCGCGGGGTATTTCGGCGGAGTCCTCGCGACGTGGCTCGCCGACCGAAGGATCAAGGTCGTGGGCCTCGATCGTCTCCTTCCCCCGGAGCCCGATCCCCGGATCGTCACGGTCCGCGCGGATCTTCGGGACGCCGACGCCGTCCTCGACGCGTTCGCGAAGGAGGGGCCGTTCGACGCGGTTTTCCACTGCGCGGCGCTCATGGGGCACGAGAAACCGGACCCCGAGGATCTCTGGGACTCGAACGTGGAGGGGACCCGCAACGTCGCCCTCGCCGCGATCGCGCACGGCGTCCGCAAGCTCGTCTACACCTCGACGATCTGCGTTTTCGGGCGCGAATATCCGCACCTCGTGACGGAGGACGAGCCGGTCTGCCCCATCGAGCCCTACGGGAAGTCGAAGCTCGAAGGGGAGCGGGTGCTCCAGTCGCTGGCCGACCGCCTCGATGCCGACGCCATCCGGTGCCCGACGATCGTCTCGGCGGGACGCCTCGGCCTGCTTTCGATCCTCTTCGAGTTCGTGGAGGAGGGTCGCCGCGTCTACCTCGTGGGCGACGGCTCCAACCGTTACGGTTTCGTGTACGCCCCCGATCTCTGCGAGGCGTGCCTGCTGGCGTCGCGGGCGCCCGGATCCCACGTTTACCACGTGGGAAGCGATCGGGTGAAGACGCTGCGCGAGGTCTACCAGGCGGTGATCGACGAGGCCGGGTCGCGGTCGCGCCTGTTCAGCCTCCCCGAGGGCCCCGCGATCGGAACGTTGAAGCTGCTCTTCAAGCTCGGCCTCTCCCCGCTCGGCCCCTACCACGCGAGGCTGATCAACGGCACCTTCGTCTTCGACACGACGCGCCTGCGGTCCCAACTCGGCTGGAAGCCGACCCTGGCCAACGACGAGATGCTGCGGGAGGCGTACCGCCATTACGCCGAACACAGGCCGGGAAGGGCCGAGGGGCTCGCGGCCCACCGCCAGACGGCGAAGATGGGCGTCCTGAGACTCGTGAAGTGGCTGTCCTGAGGCTCGCCTTCGCCACGCTGCTCGCCCTGTCGCTCGCCGCCTTCGCCGCGATCGCCGGGCGTACCCTCCTCTACCCGCACGAGGTCGTCGTCTCCGAAGGGGCGGTCCGCCTCGCGACGGAGACCTGGGCGCACGGCCGGGACCTGTGGGCGCCCGACCGCCTCACGGACGCCCCGTTCGCGATCGCGCACTACACCCCGCTCTACTACCTGTTCACGCGCGCCGTCCAGACGGTGACCGGCGAGGGGTTCCTCGCGGGGCGGCTCGTCTCCGTCCTCTTCACGGTCCTCACGGCCTGCGCGGCGGGCTGGATCGCGCGCCGCGAGACCGGACGGACCTGGGCCGGGTTCATCGCGGGCTCGGTCTGGTTGTCCTTCTACGCGGTCGCGTTCTGGGGGACCGCCCACCGGGTGGACGCGCCGGGGATCTTCTTCGAGGCGGTGGGCATCGGCACGTATCTCGCCGCGCGGCGGGCGGGACGGGACGGGTACGGCGCGATCCCGTGGTTCGTCGCGGCCTGGTGCGTCAAGCAGGTGATGTTCGTCGGTCTCGTCGCGGTGCTCCTGGACGTCGCGCTCGACCGCAACCGCGGCCCCCTTCGCGCCGCGCGGTACGCGGCCCTGGCGTGGGGCCCGATCCTCGCGCTGTTCGGCCTGTGGACCTGGTGGAGCGACGGCGGATTCTGGAGCGCGACGGTCCTGGGGACGGTCAGCAAGGACGCGGACACCCCGTGGGTCGTCGTCTCCAACGCCGAGCGTTTCTTCGGCTCGCCGTGGAGCCTCGCCACGTTCCTCGCGGGAATCGCGGCGGCGGTGTTCTTCCCGCGCAGGAACTTCCTGGGCGTCTACCTTCTCACCGGAATCGTCCTGGCCATCGTCACCGACGCGAACTTCCCCCGCTTCTTCCCGCCGGCGCTCGCCGCGGCGATCCTCGTCGCGATCCTGCTCGTGGACCTCGAGGCGCACCCGAAGGCGAACGAGTTCGCGCTGGCCTCGCTCTCCCTCGTGTTGTTCGCCCACCTGGGCTGGGAGATGCGCCCGCTCTTCCGCGAGCGCGCGTTGAACCTCACCCCGTCCAACACGCGCCTCGACGCCGCGGCGTGGCTTCGCGCGAAGGTGCCGGAGGGGCGACCGGTCCTCGCCCAGGACGTCGGCATGTTGCTTTCGGCCGAACGCCCGGTCACCGTCGCCGACCCGCTCGTCTACTCGATCCTCGTCGGCAACGGCGCGTGGGATCCCGAGGTCCTCGCCAAGGGGATTCGCGAGGGGGCCTACGGCGCCGTCGTGCTGAACCGTCCCCTCGAGGAGCTCAACGACCGCGAGTGGACGACCCTCTGGATCTCGGGCCCCGCGCGGCGCGCGCTCGCCGAGCGCTACCGCCTCCTCGACACGTTCACGATCGGCCAGTCGTGGGTCTTCCTCGAGCCGACCCGTTACCTCTACGTTCCGAAGGAGGCCCCGTGACCGCCCCCCGCGTCGTCGTGCTCGGCGCCGGCCCGGCCGGGCTCACCGCCGCCTACGCCCTCGCCAAGCGGGGAATCGCGGTGACGGTGCTCGAGGCCGACCCCGAGTACGTGGGCGGGATCTCGCGAACGATCCGGTACAAGGGGTTCTACTTCGACATCGGCGGGCACCGGTTCTTCTCGAAGTCGAAGGCGGTCGAGGACCTCTGGACCGAGATCCTCGGCGACGACTTCCTCGAGCGTCCCCGCTCGTCGCGGATCTACTACGGCGGGAAGTTCTTCTCCTACCCCCTCAAGGCGGGGGAGGCCCTCTCGAATCTCGGTGTCCTCGAAGCGGTCCGATGCGTCGCCTCGTACGGGCTCGCGCGCCTGATGCCGCACCCGTCGCCGAAGAGCTTCGAGGATTGGGTCGTCAACCAGTTCGGCCGGCGCCTGTTCGAGATCTTCTTCAAGACGTACACCGAGAAGGTCTGGGGGATGCCCTGCAGCGAGATCTCGGCCGACTGGGCCGCGCAGCGGATCAAGGGCCTGTCGCTGTGGACCGCGGTGCAGAACGCGTTGTTCCCGCGCCGCGAGCCGAAGGACCGCACCGCGGTGATCAAGACGCTCATCGACTCGTTCCGCTATCCGCGCCTGGGCCCCGGGATGATGTGGGAAGCCGCCGCCACGAAGGTAAAGGCGATGGGGGGCGCCGTGCTCCTCGGCCGGCACGCGACGTCCCTCGCGTGGGATGCGGCGTCCGCGACGTGGACGGTGGCTTGCGGCGAGGAGCGGTTCCGCGGCACGCACGTGATCTCGTCCGCTCCGATCCGGGAGCTTTTCGCCGGACTGACGCCCGCGCCCGGGCCGCTGGCCGCGAAGGCCGCGGCGGCGCTGCGTTACCGCGACTTCATCACGGTCGCCCTCATCCTGAAGGAACGCGACGCCTTCGACGACAACTGGATCTACATCCACGACCCCGGGGTGAAGGTCGGCAGGGTGCAGAACTTCAAGTCCTGGTCCCCTCAGATGGTCCCCGACCCCTCCCTCGCCTGCTACGGCCTCGAGTACTTCTGCTTCGAGGGGGACGGGACCTGGACCTCCGCCGACGCCGACCTGATCGCGCTCGCGACGCGGGAGCTGATCCAGCTCGGCCTCGCGCAGCCGGGGGACGTGGTGGACGGCTGCGTCGTCCGCCAGCGGAAGGCCTACCCGGTGTACGACGACGCCTACGCCGCGAACGTGGCGACGGTCCGCGAGGCGATCGCGCGGGACTACCCGAACCTCCACCTCGTCGGCCGCAACGGGATGCACAAGTACAACAACCAGGACCACGCGATGATGACGGCGCTGCTCACCGTCGAGAACATCGTCGCGGGACGCGAGACCTGGGACGTCTGGCGCGTGAACCAGGACGCCGAGTACCACGAGGAAGGCGAGGCGGGAGGCGAGACGGGGCTCCGTTCGGTCCCCGGGCGCGTCAAGGCCTGATCTTCATCACCGCCCAGTTCTCGGTCGCCCCCGGGACCTCGCGGACGGCGATCCCCGGCCTGCGCGAGAGCTTCCACATCACCTCGCCGAACCCGCCCGGCTCCCGCGGAGGCTCCTCCGGCCGGGACGGGTCCCATCCTTCGAGCCAGTCGCGGTCCATCAGCACGTGGTCGATCGGGGAATCGGCGATCCACCGGTCCACCTCCCCGTCGCGGATCGCCGCGTAGAGCGTGGCGTTGTTGATGAGGCCGTCGAGGTTCACCACCTTCCGGCCGGAGAACCAGCCGAGCTTCCCCGCGTCGCGGGCGCCGAGCACGGCGTCGGCGGGAAGGGTGCGGCGGATCCAGCCGTACACGAACCGGTCCGCGACCGCCCCGTCCCCCGCCCCCACCGCGTCGCCCGCGCGGATCGACTCACCCGCGAGGTGCGCGACCAGCGCCGCGAGCACGAAGGCCCCCACGGTCACCCTCGCCGGGCGCAGGCGGACGACCGCGTCGAACGCAGGCCCCGCGGCGGCGGCGAGCGCCGCAGCGAGGGCGAGCGCCTCGGGCATGAAGTAGTAGAGGCGATACCGCGCCTCCCCCGGCGTCCACAACCAGGCACCGTAGGCGGCGAGGTGGATCGCCCCGCCGACCAGCAGCCAGCCTACGGCGTCCCCGACGCGCGGGCGGAACCGGCGGCGCGCCGAAAGAGCCGCGGGGACGGCCACAGCGCCGACGAGGAGGATCGCGACCGCCGCACGCCGCCCCTTCAGCCCGGACTCGAGGGACGCGGCGCCGCGCACCGCGCCCGCGCCGAGCTCGCGCGGGATGTCGAGGACCGCGTGGCGCGCGCGGCGCTTCACCCAGGCGGCCGAAGCGGCGCCGCCGAGCTGCGTCCGCTCCTTCGCCGCCTCGAGCGCGACGATCCTCCCGCTGACCGGCACGGGGCTTCCGAAAGCGGCCGCGTTCCAGGCGAGCACCGGCCCCGCGACGACCGTCGCCGCGGCCGCCATCACCACGACCGGCATCACGCGCCGCGTCAGCGCGAACAGCAGGACCGCCGAGCCGACGGCGAACGCCCCGCCGTCGAGCCGGGCGAGCACGACCGCTCCGAGGAGCAGCCCGAACAGCGCCAGAGCGGATTTCGGGGGGAACCGCCCGGGGACGTCGCGCTCGGCGAGCATCCGTTCCCAGGCCCCCGCCCCGAGCGCGAGCCCCAGCGCGTAGAGCGGGGTCTCGAGCCCGTTGGGCCGCGCGAGCCCGATCGCGATCCAGGGGTGGAGCGCGAAGATCGCGGCGCCGAGCATAGCCCCCGAAGGCCCCGTGCGCGGGCGCAGCGCCCACGCCAGCGCGAGCGGCACCGCCGCCGCGATCAGGAACCACAACGCCGCGAAGGCGCGGACCGCGCGCCCGGGGTCGTCCCAAAGCCCCGCGAGGGGGACGATCAGGCCGCACCAGAGCGGATGGTAGCCGTTGGTCGCATGGAGCCCGTCGAAGGTGCTCCCCGACCCGGCGGCGAGGTTCCGCGCGACCCCGAAGTAGTAGTAGGCGTCGTCGTAGAAGAGGAACGCGAGGCGCTCCTCGGGGCCGAGCAGGTGCCAGACGCCCAGCGCGAGGATCGTCCCCACGATCCCCGCCAGCCCCAACCCGAAGGCCCACCCGGAACGTTCGTGCATCGCCGGCGAATGTTACGCTCCGCGGCCATGGACAGACTCGCCTGGTTCGCGTGCGGTGCCGCGCCGTTCCTTCTGGCGTCGCTCGTGGGGCTGCTGCGCACGCTCCAGAGCGCGGGGTCCGCGCGCCCCTGGATCGCCCGTTTCGCCGGAGGGGTCGCGATGCTCGAGATCGCGATCGGCGCCCTCGTCGGGGCGGCGTTCGTCACGTGGCTCGCCCCGCGCGACCGACGCCTGGCGGCGGCGGCGCTCTCGGCGGGGGTCGCGGCGGCGCTGGGCGCGTTGATCCTGCTCGCGGACGGATTGCCTCCCCTCCCCGAGGCCTCGGCAACGACGGCGATCGGCGTCGCGCTGGCGGTCGGACTCGCGGTCGGGTTCGCGCGGACGCTCCCGGGCGGAGCGCCCGACCCCGCCCGCGCGACCCTGCTCCCGGCCGGGATCGTCCTCGCCGCGGCGGGATCCCGCTTCGTGATGCGTGCGCTCGACGTTCCGCCCGGCTCGGCGGGAGGACTCGCGGTCGTCACCGGCGTCGTCGCGCTCGCGGCGGCTGCGGCGCTGGCGGCCGGGCGCCCGGCGGTCCTCGGGCGCCCCGCGGTCGTCTGCGTCCTGGCGATCCCCGCGGTCGCCGCGGGAGCGGCGATCACGCTCGGACGCCCCATGGACGCCGCGCTTCCGCGGATCGCTTCGTCGACTTTGCCGGACGTGCTCGTCGTCGTGCTCGACACGCTGCGCGCCGACCACGTTCCCGCCGCGGCGGGCTCCCCCTTCCCCACGCCCCACCTGGCGCGCCTCGCGAAGGACGGCGCGCGGTTCACCTCGATGACTTCGACGTCGTGCTGGACCCTCCCCGCGCACGCGTCGCTGTTCACCGGCCTCAACCCGCTCGCGCACGGCGCGGGGTGGGAACGCGGAGGGCTGAAGGACGGGCCCCCGACCCTCGCCGAGCGGCTGCGCGACGCGGGATGGCGGACGGCGGGGTTCTCGGCGAACCCTTGGGTGTCGCGGGAGCTCGGTCTCGACCGGGGGTTCGAGACCTTCGTCGAGGCGGACGCGTCGCGTGCCCCCCGCCCCCCGTGGCCGGTCCGGTTCTTCCCGTCCCTGTTCGCGCGCGCGGAGGGGGCGCTGCTCTTCGAGGACAAACGCGGCCGCCAGCTCACGAGCGAGCTCCTGCGCTGGCTGGCACGGGGGGACGGACGCCCGGCGTTCGCGTTCTTGAACCTGCTCGAGCCTCACCTCCCCTACGACCCGCCGACCCGTTACCGCGCGGCCCTCGCCGGGGACGGGTGGACCGCCCGGGAGCTCGAAGCGATCCCTCAGGATCGTCTCGAGGATCTCCTTCCCGATCGCCGTCGCCCCCCGCGGGAGATCGAAGGACTGCGACGGCTCTACGCCGCGGAGGTCGCCTACGCGGACGCGCTGCTCGGCCGGATCATCGTCGCCCTCGAGCGCTCCGGGCGGCTCGACCGGACGCTGATCGTGATCGTTTCCGATCACGGCGAGAACCTCGGCGACCACCCGCCCCTCGATCACCAACTCGGGTTGTGGGACTCCCTCGTGCGTGTTCCCGCGATCCTGCGGCTTCCCGCGGCGATCGCGGAGGGGACGGTGCGCCGGGACTCCGCGAGCCTCGAGGACGTCCCCGGGTGGGTCGAACGCTTCGCCGGCCTCCCGCAGACGTTTCCCGGCGAGCCGTGGGATCGGAGCGAGCGCACGTACACCCTCGCGGTGTACGACCGCCCGTTGCCGATCCTCGAGCAGATCCGCGCGAGCCTGAAGATCGACCCCGCTCCGTGGGACCGCCGGCTGTACATGCTGAGGGACTCCGACCGGAAGTGGATCTTCGCCGGCGACGGCCGGCACCAGGCGTTCGACCTCGCCGCCGATCCCGGCGAAGCGCGCAACCTCGCCGAGGGCGGCGGCCCTCCCGCCGCGTTCCGCGCGCTCGAGGACGCGCTCGCGCGCCTGCTCGCGAGTTACGGATCGCCCGCGGCCCCCGCGCAGGCACCTCCGCTCGACGACGAGACGCTCCGACGCCTGCGCAGCCTGGGGTACCTCCCGTAAGGCGGGGCGGTCCCTACCGACGTTCCCAGACGATCATCCGGTCGCCGGTCCCGGCCTCGTACGCGATCGCGTACCCCGCGTCGAGGAAGGCCCGCAGGCGCGGGAACCGGTCGACGGCGTACGCGCCGTCGCCGAAGAGGTGGTCCTGAGAGGCGTCGACGATGAACCTCGGGCGCTCCTGCTCGAGATCCGCGAGGAGGAGGTCCCAAGACCCCGGGACGATCCATGGGGTCGTGTCCTCGTGCGGGGCGACGCGCTCCCACGGGACGAGCCCGGTGAGGAACGTGCACGTCACGAAGCGCGTGGCCGGGACCAGCCCGGAGTAGACGTAGAGGTGGGGCCGCTTGCCCCAGACGAACAGGCGATCTCCCCCGCGCGATCGGTCGCGCAGCCAGCCCGCCGTTTCGGCGGCAAGGCCGTCGCGACCGGGCCAGTAGACCGCCATCGTCAGGGCCTTGCTCCCCGACGCGCGCACGCGCGCGTTCGTCCGCTCGAACCCTCGGCCCCACGGGAGCCCCCAGGCCTGCGCGAGCAGCAGGGCCCCGACCGTGCCCGCCACGAGCTTCCGTCCCCTGCCGGGGACGCGGGAGACCATCCAACCCGCGAGCGCCGCCCAGAACGGCAGCGCCAGCGCGAAGTAGTGCGAGAAGAACCGCAGCCCCGGAAACATCGCGAGCGTGGCGGCCAGCGCGAGCGCGGCGACGATCGCCGGCGCCGGCTCCCGGCGGAATCGGGCCACCGCGAGGGCGATCCCCGCCCCGCCGGGGATCGACGCCGCGAGCACGGGGCGAAGGAAGTTCTCCCAGGCGGCGAGCGGGCTGCGGAGCATCCGCTCCGCGGTGACGTGCGTGGCGGCGACGTACACGTCGCGGTTGTAGTCCCAGACGCAGAAGCGGAACGCCTCCCACGCCCCCGCGCCGGCGTAAAGGGCGGCGACGGCGGCGACGGGCGCGGCGAAGCCGAGGGTCAGCCCCATCGCGCGGCGCGGTCGTCCCGCCAGGAGGTCGCAGGCCGCGAGCACGGCCCAGACCACCCCGGCGTTCTGCCGGCACAGCAGCGCCGCCGAGGCGAGGAGACCCGCGACGATCGCCCCCGCGGCTCCTCCCTCGCGCGTGCGAAGCCAGACGATCGTGGCCGCGGTCGCCGCGACGGCTGCGGGGAGCTCGGTGTTCGGGGTTCCGCCCACCGACGGGAGGCAGGTGACGAAGACGAGCCCCGCGGCCACGGACGGCCACGTCCCGGCGCCGAGCTCGCGGGCGAGCGCACGGACGGCGAACGCCCCCGCCATCGCGAGGGCGAGCCACGTGAGGAAGACGGCGAGGATCGGATACGGCCCGAACGTCGCCTCGAGGGCCTGGAACCCCGCCATGGCCAGCGGCCCCTTCTCGATCCACGCGGCGACGTAGGGAAGCGCTCCCTCGGCGTGCGCGCGCGCCGCCGCGGACATGTAGAGGAGAACGTCGACGTCTCTGGCCTGCTCGGGGATCGTGGGGATGGCGACGGTCAGGACGGCGGCGGCGAGAAGAAGATCCGGTTTCCGTCGTTCGAGCACGACGCGAACCCTATCACGATCGGTAGACTGGCACGGTGCAGCGAGTCGCCCACGTCGCCGTCAGCACCGCCGTCGCGTTCGGCGTGCTCGTGCTCCTCGAAGGGGCGCTCCGTCTCGCCGGCTTCGAACGCGAGATCACCCCGGTTTCGCTCCGCTTCGGGTACCCCGACCCGCGCGAGATCGGGTCGGTGTTCACGCCGGATCCCGAGTTGTTCTGGCGGCTGCGCCCCGGGTCCGAGTTCGACGCGGAGGCGTCGGTGGCGATCAACCCCCTGGGGTATCGCGGTCCGGTGCCGCTCGATCCCCGACCCGCCGGACGCACGCGCATCGCGGTCCTCGGAGACTCCGTCGCGTTCGGCGGCGCCGTCGCGTGGCCGGAGATCCTCGCCGATCGGACCGGCGCCGAGGTCCTCAACTTCGGCGTGCCCGGATACACCGTGGTCCAGGGGAGCCGGCAGTGGGCGCGCGACGTCGCCCCGCTCCGCCCCGATGTCGTGGTCGTCGCGTACGGCTGGAACGACCACTGGGTGGCGAAGGGCGGCCTTCCGGACTCGGCGCGGACGGTCCCCTCCCGCGGCCGAGCGGCGTTCGAGTTGGGACTGTCGCGGCTTCGCCTCGCGCAGGCCGCACACGCGATTCTCGGAACGGCGGCGTCCGCCGAACCCGGCCCCGCCCCCCCGGGCGCGACGCGCCGCGTGCCGCCGTCGGACTACCGCGAGACGCTCGATCGGCTCCTCGCCGCCGCCTCCGGGTCCGGAGCCCGCGTGCTCGTGCTCGCGCTCCCTTCGGGGCTGCGGGAATCGGACTTCCCCTCCTACCTGCTCGATCTCGGCTTCACCCCCTCGGCGAGGGACGCGATCGAGGACCACGCGCGCTGGGCCGCGCTCGCCCGCGACGCCGCCGAGAAGCACGGTGCGGCGTTCCTCGACCCGTCCGACCGGTTCGCCTCGGCGGGGCTGTTCTCGCGCGACGGCATCCATCCCAGCGCGGAGGGTCATCACGTGCTCGCCGAGGCGGTCGAGGGAGCGCTCCCCCGATGAGCCGCGCGATCCGGGCCGTCCTGCTGACGGGAGCCGCCCTGGTGTTCGTTCTCGCCTGCGCGGGTTTCCGCGACAGCGTGATCGACGACGCGTTCATCGTCTTTCGCTACGCCGATCACCTGCTCGCGGGGCACGGCCCGGTCTTCAACCCCGGCGAGCGCGTCGAGGGGTTCACGAGCCCGCTGTGGCTGCTCCTGCTCGCCGCCGGGCGCGCCGCGGGATTCGACTACCTGTCGCTCGTCCCCGCGTTCGGCGTCGCGTTCGGGCTCGCGGCGATCGCCGCCACCCACGCGCTCGCGCGACGCGTGGCGCCGGGCTGGCCCGCGCTGCTCGCGCCGGCGCTCCTCGCCCTGCACCCGGGCTTCGCGATGTGGTCCGTGCACGGCCTCGAGACCTCGCTGTTCCTGGCGCTGCTCGCGGCGGGATTGTCCGCCTGGGTCGGCGGGAGCCCGCGCGCGGCGGGGGGGTGGCTGGGCGCGGCGTTCTGGACGCGCCCCGAGGCGGCGATGGTCGTCGTCGTGCTCGCCGCGCTGGCCTTCGCGCGGCGCGAGCGCCGCCGCTCGTGGGAAGTTCTTTCCGTCTTCGCGGCGTGCGCGGTGCCGCTGCTCGCGGCGCGCCTGCTGTACTACGGTGCCCTGTTCCCGAACACCTTCCATGCGAAGACCGGCGGGGGTTTCGGACGCATCCTGTTCGGCCTCGGCTCCGCACGGCTGTTCGTGGAGACCCACCTGCCGCTCGTGTTCGCCGCGGGGGCCGCGGCGCTGGCGAGCGCGCGCCGCCGCTCCGCCGACCCGGCCGCCTTCGATCTCGCCGTCCTCGGCGCGGTGTGGAGCGCGTGGATCGTCTGGATCGGCGGGGACGCCTTCCCGGGGTACCGCTTCTGGCTTCCGGTCCTCCCGATCGCGAGCGCGGTCGCGGCGTGGGGGATCGCGCGCGCGTCGACCGCGCGGTGGCGGGGGCTCGTGCTCGCCGCGGGGTCGGTGGTCGGGATCGGGCTCGTCGCCTACGACGCGCGCCCGGACGTCCTGCTCGAATACGAGACCGGCAAGGACTTCACCGCGAAGATGCGCACGGTCGGTCGATGGATGAAGGCCAACGTCCCGCCGGGAACGGTGATCGCGGTGAACTACGTCGGCGCCCTTCCGTGGGAGTCGGGGCTCCCGACGATCGACATGCTCGGCCTCACCGACGCCGCCGTCGGGCGCTCTCCGATCGCGGGGCGCTTCCGCTTCCCCGGTCACGCCAAGGGGAACGGCGCGTCGATTCTCGAGCGGCGGCCCGGCCTGATCCTGATGGGCGGGGTCTACCTCGCCCCCGACCCTCCCGGCGGCGCGATCGGCACCGAGCTCGACTCCGAGGACCAGATCGCCGCCGATCCACGTCTCGCCGCGGAGTACGTCCTGGAGGCGACGCGGATCGCGGCGCCGGGGGGGCGCCTCTGGTTCGCCTTCTACAAGCGGAGGGACCTGGCGTGGTCGCCCCCGGAGTGACGACCCCGCGGTGGATCCCGTGGGCGTTCGCCGCGGCGGCGGTCGTGTTGTGCTGGCCGCTCGCGCTCCCTTGGGTCTACGACACCCACGACGGCCACTACGCCCTCTACAACGCCGCGCAGTTCGACCTGGCGCTGCGCGACGGGCAGTTCCCCGTGCGCTGGCTCCCCGACCTCTTCGGCGGCCGCGGGATCCCCCACTTCGTCTTCTACCACCCGCTCGTCTTCTACCTGATCGCGGCGGTCCACGCGCTCGGGCCGGGGTTCGTGGTCGCGACGAAGGCCGTCTCGATCGCGGCGGCGGCGGCGGCGGGGCCGACGATGTACGCGTGGCTGCGCGAGAGCCTTCCACCTCCGGCGGCCGCCGTCGGCGGGC
The DNA here is from genome assembly GCA_036376135.1 of Candidatus Polarisedimenticolaceae bacterium. Taxonomy (NCBI): domain Bacteria; kingdom Pseudomonadati; phylum Acidobacteriota; class Candidatus Polarisedimenticolia; order Candidatus Polarisedimenticolales; family Candidatus Polarisedimenticolaceae; species Candidatus Polarisedimenticolaceae bacterium. Next base: position 45,770 of record DASVAW010000019.1, read on the forward strand.
TCGCGTGGGCCCTGGCCCCGATGCACGCCGTCGAGATCCACGTGAAGGGTGATCCCCCGGCGGGGCTCGCGTGGGCCCTCGTGCCGCTCGTCCTCCTCGCCGCCGGGCGCGCCGCGCGCCGCACGCGTGGCGGCGCCCCCTGCCTCGCCCTCGCCTCGGCGGCGCTCGTCCTCGCCCATTCGGTGACGGCCTTTCTCGTCGCGCCTTGGGTCGCCGCGTGGGCGTTCGCCTCGCGCGACCGCGAGGCCGCGGGGCGCTGCGCGGTGCACGTCGCCGCGGGAGGGCTCGTCGGTGCGGCGCTCTCGGCGTGGCACTGGCTCCCCGCGCTGGCCGAGAAGAAATTCGTCCACGTCGAGAGCGCGAAGGGGATCCTCTTCTTCGATTTCCGCGATCACTTCCTTGCGGCCTGGCAGTGGCTCTCGCCGCTGTGGGGGTACCACGGCTCGTTCGCGGGCACGCGGGACGACATGGCGTTCCAGATCGGACCGGTCCACGCGGCCGCCCTGGTCGGCGCCGTGCTCTTCTGGCGACGCCTTCCTCCGGGGCGGACGCGGCGCCTCGCGGGGTTCGGCGTCGCGACGGCGGGGATCTCCCTCATCCTCACGCTGCAGATCGCCCGCCCGGTGTGGGAGGCGGTCGCGCCGATGAAGTTCGTGCAGTTCCCGTGGCGCCTGCTCGCCCCGGCGGCCCTGGGCCTCGCCGCGCTCGTCGCGGTGGGGAGCGCCTCCGCTCCGGCCGCACGCGTCGTGGCCGCGGCGACCGCCGCGCCCGCCGCGATCACGACCGCGTTCGCCCTCGTCGAGGGAAACCGCTGGTACGCCCTCGTCGCCGCCGGATACGCGCTCGCCGGAGCGACGGTCGGCCTGTCGTGGCGGCGGCGGCGGGGCGACGCCGCCCCCGCCGTCGCGGCGATGCTCCTCGTCGCCGCCCTCCCGTGGACGGCGGTCCCGTTCCACCATCGTTTCCGGCACGAGCCGGCGATCGTCCCGATCGCCGAGCCGGACCTCGCCCCCGAGCGCGTGCGCCTCGGGATCCGGCGCACCGCGGCGCGCGACGACTACCTGCCGCGGACCGTCGAGGCGATCCCGCCGCGCGACCCCGGGCAGGAGTACCTGCCCCCGCCGGAGGTGCAGTCGCCTCCCGAGCTCGAGGTCCTCGACGGCGGCGCCGCGCCCCGCGTCCTCGAGCGACGCAGCGCGTCGTGGCGGATCGCCCCGAACGGGGCGGGACGGGTCGCGCTCGCGCTCCACGAGTTCCCGGGCTGGACGGCGCGATGCGCGGATCGCGAACTCGTCATCGCGACGGACGCCGAAGGTCGGATCGTCCTCGACCTCACCCCCTGTGAGGGATCGCCGGTCCTCGTTCGGTTCGGACGCACCCCCGTCCGGGGCGCCGCGGAGGCGGCGAGCGTCGCGGCCGTCCTCGCCTTCGCCGCGTGGGTGCTGGCGCTTCGCCGACTCCCCTGACGGAACCGGAATCCACCCTGCGAATTCGTGTCCCCCGAGCCCTTCGGTTCCCGGAATTTCCCGGAACTCGTTTCCGTACTGCTGGCATCGCCGTTGCCAACTCACGCGTCGGGGATCCGACGGGAGCGGCAACATGCGACAGAACGACCGCGAAGCTCCGGCCACGGGCCCCGAGCGGCACGGGTGGCGCGTCCACGTGGAGACCCCGCGGGGCGTCGAAGCGATCGGCGTTCTCGTCGCGCCGTCGGGAGATCTCTGGCGTTCGCGGATCCTCACCTACCCGAACGTGCTGTGGGCGGAACCGGGCGGCGGGACGACGATCAAGTTCCTCGCCGAGTCCCCGCAGCAGGCCGAGCGCCGGGCGATCGAGTACATCGAGGCCCACGTTCGCCGGATGGGATGGCTCCGGCGCGACGGGCTCGAGCCGGTCGAGTCGGCGACCTCGCACGAGCCCGCCCGCGCCCCGGCGGGCACGGTGCGGCGGCGCGGCGCCCGGGCGTTGCGTCATCCCCACGCGCGCCAACACTCGCCCCGCAAGATGAAGTGCCTGCCGGTCCGCTTCGGCGCCGCGCGACCCTCGACGCTCGCCCAGACGGTCAACGTCTCGAGCGAGGGGATGTGCGTCGCCACGCCGAGCCCCCTCGATCCGGGCGAGCCCGTCCGGATGCACTTCGACATCCTCGGGCACACGGTCACCTTGCACGGCTACGTCGTCTGGCGGCGGGCCCGTCACGAGTTCGGGCGGCCGATGGGGATGGGGCTGCGCCTGGTGGAGGCTCCGGAGATCTACACGAACTTCGTGGCGTCGCTTCCCTGACTTCGGCGAAACTCTGGCGGCCGCGGACCGTACGGGCCGCGTTCCCGGAGGTTCGCATGCGCCGCTTCACGCTCGCCTTGCTCCCGCTCGCGCTCGTCGTTCCGGCCCTCGCCGCCGAGGAGGCCGCCGACGAGAAACCCTGGAAGGTCGATGCTCCGCACGGCCCGACCCGGCCCCTGAGCTTCACGACCGACGAGGGGACCTGGCTGCACCTGGACCTGTCCCCCGACGGCTCCACGATCGTCTTCTCGCTCCTCGGCGACCTCTACGTGATGCCCGCCGGCGGAGGCGAGGCCAGGAGGATCACGAGCGGCGCGGCGATGGACGTTCAGCCCCGCTTCGCTCCCGACGGGAAGCGGATCGCGTTCGCGAGCGACCGCGGAGGGCTCGAGAACCTCTGGATCGCCGACGCCGACGGCGGGAACGCGCGCCAGGTCTCGACCGAGAAGGGGTCCACCGTCTCCGCGCCGGCGTGGACCCCGGACGGCCAGTGGCTCGTCGGGCGCAAGCGCCTGACCGACGCCTCCTCCATCGGGGCCGTCGAGCTGTGGATGTGGCACCTGCGCGGCGGCGAAGGATTGCAGGTCACCAAGAAGGAGGAGCAGCCCGACGCCGCCGATCCCGCCTTCTCGCGCGACGGCCGCTACCTCTACTTCTCGGCGCGCGACGCCCGGTACCGGTACGACCGCAACGTCAACGAGGGAATCTGGCAGGTCAAGCGGTACGACCGGACCACGGGGCAGGTGATCCCCCTCACCGGAGAGTTCGGCGGCTCCGCGGCGCCGACCCCCTCCCCCGACGGCGCGTCGCTCGCCTTCGTCCGGCGCGTGAGGGCGAAGACCCGGCTCGAGGTCCTCGACCTCGCCACCGGCCGGACGCGTGTCGTCGCGGACGACGTGCAGCGCGACAACCAGGAAGGGTTCGCCTTCCACGGCGTCTTCCCCGGGTTCGCCTGGACCCCGGATTCGAAGGGGATCGTCGCGACCGCCGAGGGCAAGGTCTGGCGCTGGGACGCGGCGACGGGCACCCGGGCCGCGGTCCCCTTCACCGCGAAGGTCGATCAGCGGATCGCCGAGACCGTGCGCCAACCCCGTCGAATCGGCGAGGGGGACGTCCGCGTCCGGATCGTCCGCTGGCCCGTCGAATCCCCCGACGGCAAGCGCCTCGTCTTCTCCGCCGCCGGGCACCTCTACGGGATGGACCTTCCGGGCGGCAAGCCCGAGCGCCTCACGCAGAGCGCGGACCTCGAGTACGCCCCCGCCTTCTCGCGAGACGGCTCGACCCTCGCCTTCGTGACCTGGAACGACGGCGACGGCGGGAACGTGTGGACCATGCCCGCGCGGGGCGGGGCCGCGAAGAAGGTGACCGGCCGGCCCGGCCACTACGCCAACCCGTCGTTCTCCCCCGACGGCACGCGGATCGTCTACCTCGCCTCGAGCGGTGCGACCTTCCGCGGCGACGACCTGGGCAACGAGCTCTGGCACGAGGTGCGCGTCGTCCCGGCTTCCGGGGGCGAGTCCCGATACGTGACGGGGGCGAAGAACCGGGGCCCGAACCGGCGCATGCCGCGACCGATGTACGACGCGAAGGGAGAGCGGATCCTGTTCGTCGACGACGAGTCGCCGGCGAAGCCCGGAGATCCGCCGCGCGCGGCCCTCGTCTCGGTGAAGGAGGACGGCACCGACCGGCGCGCGCACCTGCGATTCGCCCTGGGCGAGGAGGCGGTCGTCTCCCCCGACGGCCGCTTCGTCGTCTACAACGAGCTCCACGACGCCTTCGTCGCCGCGATGCCCGCGCTCGACGCGCAGACGATCGACCTCGCGGCCTCGGGAGCACCGGTTCCGGTCGCGCGCCTCACCGACGCGGGGGGCGAGTGGGTGAACTGGGCCGACGGCGGAAAGACCGTCACGTGGATCTACGGGCCGGTCTACAAGCGCGTCGCGCTCGACAAGGCGCTGCCGGAGCCGAAACCTCCGGCCGAGGACGACGCGAAGCAAGACGACGCGAAGAAGGACGAGTCGAAGAAGGACGAGAAGTCGAAGCTCCCCGAGGCCACGGCGATCGAGATCACGCTCACCCTCCCCCGCGCGAAGCCATCGGGGACGGTCGCCTACACCGGCGCGCGCGTCGTGACGATGAAGGGGGACGAGGTCCTCGAACGCGGCACGATCGTCGTGAAGGACGACCGCATCGTCGCGGTCGGAGCCGCCGCGCCCCCCGCCGGCGCCAGGGTCGTCGACCTCACCGGCGCCACGATCATCCCCGGATTGATCGACGAACACGCGCACCTGCACTACTCGACGCTCGACGTGTTCCCGGAGAGGCCCTGGAAATACGCCGCGAACCTCGCCTACGGCATCACGACGACGCACGACCCTTCGGCCTCGACGCAGGAGGTCTTCGCCCAGGCCGAGATGGTCGAAGCGGGGCGGATGACCGGGCCTCGGATCTTCTCCACGGGGTTCATCCTCTACGGCGCGAATCTCCCCGGGAAGGCGGTGATCGACAAGAAGGAGGACGCGGCCAAGCACCTCGAGCGCCTGAAGGCCCTCGGCGCGTTCTCGGTGAAGTCGTACATGCAGCCCAGGCGCGACGTGCGGCAGTGGATCCTCGACGCCGCCCGCAAGCTCGACATGCTCGTGGTTCCCGAAGGGGGCGGAGACCTCGAGACCAACGTCGGGATGATCCTCGACGGCCACACGACGATCGAGCACGCCCTGCCGATCGCCCCGCTGTACAAGGACGTCACCACCCTCTTCGCGAAGTCGGGAACCGCCTACACGCCGACCCTGCTCGTCGCGTACGGAGGAATCTCCGGCGACAAGTGGTTCCACCAGCACTACGACCTGTGGAAGGACGAGCGCCTGCAGAAGTTCGTCCCGCAGTCGATCGTGGACTCCGTCGGCCGCATCCGCGGCGTGATGGCGACCGACCCGGCCGACTGGCACCACCTGGACGTCGCCGCCTCGGCGAAGAAGGTGGTCGACGCCGGAGGGCGCGTGTGCCTGGGCGGCCACGGCCAGATGCAGGGACTCGGCCCCCACTGGGAACTGTGGGCGTTCGTCCAGGGGGGGATGACCCCGCTCGAGGCGCTGCGGGTGGGGACGCTCCACCCGGCGCAGACCCTCGGCCTCGACCGCGACCTCGGGTCGATCGAAGCGGGGAAACTCGCCGACTTCGTCGTCCTCGACAAGAACCCGCTCGAGCGGATCGAGAACACGGAAACGGTCCGACTCGTGGTCAAGAACGGGCGGGCGTACACTCCCGACGAGTTGGCGCTGCCCAAGCGCTGAGGGAGGTACCCATGGCCGACGTTCAGGTCAGGCGGCTCGACGAGCTTCCCAGCTACGAGAACCAGGGAGGGTTCATCTTCGTCGGGAAGGGTCTCGGGATCTCGTCGTTCGGGATCAACGTGCTCCGGATGCCCCCGAACTGGGCCGACTATCCCGAGCACGACGAGACCTCGACGGGACAGGAGGAGGTCTACGTCGTGACCGCGGGGAGCGCCACGCTCACCGCCGGGGGCTCGTCGTGGCCGCTGACGCCGGGCTCGATCGCGCGCGTCGGGCCCGCCGAGACACGCAAGATCGTCCCCGGTCCCGAGGGGGCCACGATCGTCGCGCTCGGCGGGATTCCCGGGAAACCCTACGTGCTGCCGGACTGGATCAAGTGAGCGTCGAGCTTCGAGACGCAGTCCCCGCCGACGGCCCCGTCATCCTCGACCTCGTCAACCGGGTGCTCTCGGAGTACGACCTCACGACCGACCCTGCGGGGACCGACGCGGACGTCCTCGACCTCGAACGCGCGTACGCGGGAGGGGTCTTCAAGGTGCTCGTGGACGACGGGGCGATCGTCGGGTCCTACGGCATCTTCCGCGTCTCGGCCGACACCTGCGAGCTCCGGAAGATGTACCTGCTCTCGGAATACCGCGGTCTCGGTCTCGGCAGGAGGATGCTCGAGGACGCGTTCGCGTCGGCCCGGGCGCTGGGCTTCTCGACGATGATCCTCGAGACCCATCACCGGCTCGCGGAAGCGATCGCGATGTACAAGCAGAACGGGTTCGAGGAGTACGAGCCCGAGCACCTCTCGACGCGGTGCAACCGCGGGATGCGGCGGGGGCTCTAGCCGATCACGCGATCGGCGTGGGCCTTGAGTTCCGGCTTCACGTGCGTCGTCGCCAGCGTGTCCAGGTACACCCGTAGGCCCTCGCGCCACGCGAGCCGCATCGCCGGAACGAGGTCGGAGTCCGCAGAAACGACGACCACGGATCCGACGAGGCGTTTCAATGCCAGCGACGCCATGTCGAGCCCGATTCGCATGTCCACGCCCTTCTGTTGGATCTTCGGCTGGAGGTCGACGGCTTCTATCCTGGGGGAGCCACCCGAGAGGATCTCTCGGAATCGTCGCTTCGTGATTTCCCAGCCGAACTGCGCCAGCACCCCGCGCCGTACGGCCACGTCCGGAGAGAACTCGAGCTGGGAGATGAGCCTGGCGTTTCGTCGGAACGTCTCGTTGGCCGAGAGGTCGGTCCAATCCCCGCTCATGGGGTTCCGAGTTCTTCCCCCCACCGGATCCGCGGTGTAATAGAACGCGCGGTAGAGCTGTTCGCCCGAGAGGTCCGAAACCGATGCGATCCGATCGATCTCGGCGCGGACCTCCTCGAACGTCGGAAATCGACTCGCGCGCCTCGCGAGCGTCTTCTTGACGAACTCACCGTCCAGCAGGATGGCGTATCGGTTCACTCCGGACATGACGGCTCCGCGGAGGAGGCGGAGGTGCCCCGCGGAACGTGTGAGTTCCTGTCGGAACCCAACTTGGATGAGGACGTTTCCTTGGGGCGGGTTTGCGCGCGGAGTATCGCCCCCGCTCCTCCCGCAGTCAAGGGCCGTGCGGCAGCGAAGCGTTACCTATCCGCAACCCTCGATCATCTCCAGCACCCGCTCCACCGCCCCGTGCAGCGCCTCGGACGTCCCGTCGGACAACGTCTCTGCGAACCCGAAGTCGCGCCCGGGGATCTCGAGGAGGACCACCCGCTCCGGGCGGCGCCCGTACAGCGCCTCGCAGAGCGCGAGCAGGGCGCCGGGCGAGCCGACGTGCGTCGACGTCGAGGTCGGATCCGCGACGACGTCGGAGAGCGTCAGCTCGCGTGCGCTCGCCGACGCGTCCACGAATACGGCGACGTCGGCCTCGGCCATGCGCTCGGCGATCTCGGGAACGAGCTGCTGCACCGCGATCACGTCGGCGAGGGGCCGCAGGCGCGCGACCCGCTCGGCGACGCGGATGCCCGCCGCGTCGTCCCCGCGGGTTACGTTCCCGATCCCGACGACGAGCGCGGGCCTCAGCGGGAGCGCTCCGCCAGGACCTCGCCGCCGGGTCCCACGAGTCGCACCTGCATCGGCATGGTTCCGATCGCGTGGGTGGAGCAGGACAGGCACGGGTCGAAGCATCGGATCCCCGCTTCGAGGCGGTTGAGCAGCCCCTCGGTGAGCTGGACGCCGTTGAGGTGCGTTCGCGCGAGCTGGCGGACCGCGCGGTTCATCGCGAGGTTGTTCTGCGCGGTCGCGATGAGCATGTTGACCTTCAGCAACACGCCGTCGTCGTCCACCTTGTAGTGGTGGAACAACACGCCGCGGGGCGCCTCCGAGCAGCCCACTCCCTCGTTCCGGTTGATCGAGGCCTTGGCGCGATAGTGGTCGCCGAGGATCGCGGGGTCGTGCAGGAGCATCTCGATCGTCTCGACGGCGAAGAGGATCTCGATCAGCCGCGCGTAGTGGTAGTGGAAGGAGTTGTTGACCGCCCCCGACTCGCCGGCGAGCTCGCGGAACGTCATCCGCTCCTTCTCGGCCTCGGGGGTGGGGATGTAGTCGCAGACGTTCAGGCGCGACAGCGGCCCGACGCGGTAGACCCCCTTCGGGTAGCCGAGGGGCTTGTAGTACGGGAACTTGAGGTACGACCAGGACTCGGCGATCTCGCCGAACCAGGTCTGGTAGTCGCGCGGCTCGATCCTGTCGGCGACGGTGTTCCCGTCGGCGTCCCGGACGCGCAGGTGCCCGCCGTAGTACTCGAGCGCCCCGTCCTCGGCGACGAGCCCCACGTGCAGCGTCAGGAAGTTCCCGAAGGAGGGGATCTCCTGCGCGTGCCGCTTCATGAGGCCCTTGAGCGTGTCGATCGCGATCCGGGTCGTCGTCTTGACCTCGGGGATCCAGCCGAGGAGCTTGTCGCGGCGGCCCACGTCGAACGGCTCGCGCACGCCGCCGGCGACCGCCCACGGCGTGTGGATGCGGCGGCCGCCGAGCACCTCGATCACCTCCTGCCCGAACTTGCGGAGTCGGATCCCCCGACGCGCGAAGTCGGGGTTCTCCGCGATCAGGCCGAAGACGTTCCGCTTCGCCGGATCGGAGTCGAACCCGAGGATCAGGTCCGGGGAGGAGAGGTGGAAGAAGCTCAGCGCGTGGCTCTGCACCCACTGCCCGAGGGTCATGATGCGCCGCAGTTTCTCCGCGGTCTCGGGGATCCCGACGGCGAGGATGTCGTCCCCCGCCTTGGCCGAGGTGATGAGGTGGCTCGCCGGGCAGATGCCGCAGATGCGCGAGGTGATCCCCGGCATCTCCCACATCAGCCGCCCCTCGCAGAACTTCTCGAAGCCGCGGAACTCGTTGACGTGGAAGCGCGCGTCCTCGACGTTCCCTTGGTCGTCGAGGTGGATCGTGATCTTCGAGTGCCCCTCGATTCGGGTCACCGGGTCGATCGTGACGATCTTCGACATGCTCGGGGCTCCTGGGGTTCCTAGCCGTAGCGCTGGTAGACGTGGGGGAGGTTCGGGACCTTCCCCTCGATCAGGGAGCAGACCGCCATCCAGATCTCGTCCGCGGAGGGCGGGCAGCCGTGCAGGAACGCGTCCACGCGGATGAACTCGTGAAGCGGGCGTGCCTGCGGGAGGAGCTTGGCGATCGTGGTGAACTCGGAAGGGATCGTGGGGTCGCCGTCGGCGAGCTCGGCGTACGCCCGGTGCAGGATCTCGTCGGGGCTGTAGCGGTTGCGCATCGCGGTGACGTTTCCGGTCGTGGCGCAATCGCCGAAGGAGACGACGAAACGCGAGTGGCGGCGGATGATCCGCGCGAGGTGTTCGTTCTCCACGTTGGTGACCGCCCCCTCCACGAGGGCGACGTCGACGTTCGCGGGGAACTCCTTCACGTCGGCGATGGGGGAGTAGACGAGCTCGATCCGGGCGGCGAGCTCGATGAGGCGCTCGTCCATGTCGAGGAACGACATGTGGCAGCCCGAGCAGCCTCCCAGCCAGACGGTCGCGACCCTGGGCTTGGCGGGGGACTCGGCCATCACTCCTCCTCGAGGAAGTCGCTGACCCACTCCTTGCGCTGGCGGGCCGTGACGATGTACTTGAGGAAATCGGTGCGTTTCTCCATCTCGGAGATCGTGGCGCCTTTCTCGAACAGCGCCCCGGTCGGGCAGACGGCGACGCACTTGCCGCAGGAGGTGCAGCTCTGGGACTCGCCCCAGGGCTGGTCGAGGTCCGCGATGATCTCGCAGTGAATCCCGCGGGCGGCGATGTCCCAGGTGTGCGCCCCCTCCACCTCGTGGCAGACCCGCACGCATCGCGTGCACAACACGCAGCGGTTGTGGTCCATCACGAACAGCTCGTGGGTGGCGTCGAGGTCCTTGGCCGGGTAGAGGTAGGGAACCCGCACCGACTGCAGTCCCACCTTGTAGGCGAGGTCCTGCAGCTCGCAGTGGTTGTTCGAGACGCACACCGCGCAGTGATGGTTCCCCTCGGAGGCGAGGAACTCGATGATCGTGCGACGGTAGCGGCGGAGCCTCTCCGTGTCCGTCCGCACGACCATCCCTTCGACGGGCCGGGTGGTGCACGCGGGGAGGAGCTTCGCCGAGCCCTCGACCTCGACGAGACAGAGCCGGCAGGCCCCCACGTCGGTCAGGCCGTCGAGCTGGCAGAGGGTCGGGATCTCGATGCCGTGCTCGCGGGCGATCGAGAGCAGCGTCTCGTCGTCCTTGCCGCTGACGGCCTCGCCGTTCATGGTCAGCGTGACGATCGCCATGGCTACTTCGCCTCCCCGGCGACCCCGCCCGCGAACGTCTCGGCGGGCCGGAGCTTCTTCTCGTATTCGTCGCGGAAGAAGCGGAGGGTGGACAGCACCGGATTCGGCGCGGACTGGCCGAGCCCGCACAGGCTCGTCTCCTTGACCATGACGCACAGCTCCTCGAGGAGCGCGACGTCGTCGGGGGTGGCCTCTCCCCTCGAGACCCTGTCGAGCAGGCCGTGGATGTGCTTCGTGCCGATGCGGCACGGCACGCACTTGCCGCACGACTCCTCCATGGAGAACTCCATGAAGAACTTCGCGACGTCGACCATGTTCGACTCGGAGTCCATCACGATCAGGCCGCCCGATCCCATGATCGAGCCGACGGCGGCGAGGGACTCGTAGTCCACCGGCAGGTCGAGGTGCTCGGCCGGGATGCATCCCCCCGAAGGACCGCCGGTCTGCGCCGCCTTGAACTCGGCCCCCTCCGGCGGACCGCCCCCGATGTCGTAGACGATCCTGCGGAGCGGGATTCCCATCGGGACCTCGATCAGCCCCGTGTTGCGGATCTTCCCGGCGAGGGCGAAGACCTTCGTCCCCGCGCTCTTGGCGGTCCCGATCGACGCGAACCACGCGCCGCCCCGCGCGAGGATCGGCGCGATGTTGGCGAACGTCTCGACGTTGTTGATGACGGTGGGCATCCCGAACAGGCCCTTCTCGGAGGGGTACGGCGGGCGGGGCTTCGGCCGGCCGCGCCGCCCCTCGATCGAGCGGAGCAGCGCCGTCTCCTCGCCGCAGACGAACGCACCGGCGCCCATCCGGAGGTCGATGCGGAAGCTGAATCCGGAATCGAGGATCCGGTTCCCCAGCACGCCCGCCCGCTCCGCCTGCTTGATCGCGAGCTTGAGCCGCTCGATCGCGAGCGGGTACTCCGCGCGCACGTAGATGTACCCCTGGTTCGCCCCCACCGCGTACCCGGCGATCGCCATCCCCTCGAGGACGCGGTGCGGATCGCCTTCGAGGACGCTGCGGTCCATGAACGCTCCCGGGTCCCCCTCGTCGGCGTTGCAGACGACGTATTTCTGTTCGGAGGTCGCCTTGCGGACGATCGACCACTTGAGCCCCGTCGGATAGCCGGCCCCCCCCCGGCCGCGCAGGCCGCTCTTGCGGATCTCCTCGATGACCTCGGGGGGCGAAAGCTCCGTGATCGCCTTCGCGAGGGCCTCGTAGCCGCCGACCGCGACGTACTCCTCGATCCGCATCGCGTCGATCCGCCCGCAGTCCTCGAGCACGATCTTCGTCTGCTCGGCGAAGAACGGCGCGTCCGTGTCGAGCGCCATCGCCTCGACGGGATTCCCGCCCTTCAGGTGCTCGTCGACGATCCTCTCGGCCGCGGCGGCGTCCACCGACGCGTACAGCGTCTCGTCGGGGGCGACCTTCACGAGCGGCCCCTTGCCGCACAGGCCCATGCACCCCGTCCCGACGACCTCGCAGGACTCGTCGAGCCCCTGGTCGCGGATCGCCTTCTTGAACGCGTCGCGGGTGGCGTTCCCGCCGCAGGAGACGCACCCGGCGGCCGAGCAGTAGAGCACGCGCTTGCCGAAGCCGGCCTGGCGCGCGCGCTCCTTTTCCGCCAGCTCGCGGAGCTCCTCGACGGTCATTTGGCCACCTCCTCCGTCGCCTGCATGAAGGCCCCGACGCGCCTGACGGCTTCGTCGACGGTCAGCTTCGCCGCCACGTCGTCGTCCATCACCGCGACGGGGGCCAGACCGCACGAGCCGATGCAGCGGGCCTGCACCAGGGACACCTTCCCGTCGGGGGTCGTCTGGCCGAACTTGCAGCCGCAGCGGTGCTCGAGCGCCGCCTGGATCTGCGCCGCCCCTTTCACGTAGCAGGCGGTCCCCGTGCACAGGACCACCGTGTGCTCGCCCGCGGGCTTGAGGCGGAAGTAGTTGTAGAAGGTCGCGACGCCGTACACCTGGCTCAGCGGCCGCTTGAGGGCGTGCCCGATGTACACGAGGATGTCGTCCTCGAGATACCCGAAGATCCCCTGCGCCGCGTGCAGGACCTCGATCAGCGCGTTGCCGGAGGCGTGGTGGACGTTGATCGCGCGATCGAGGAGCTTGAAGCGATTGTCGCCGCTGGGGTGGGTCGCCTTCGTGGTGGTGGCCATGGCGGCAAGATAGTGAAAGGAGGGGGCCCTTTCCGTACGGACATGACCTAAGTTCAGCGGCGGAGGTATCGTTCAGCTTCCGTTGACGCTTCCATTACGCTCTTCGCTGGAAACGACCATGAACGCCGCACCGCGCACCACCGCGATCCTCGGTTTCGGCCGGTTCGGCCGCGCCCTGGGCGAGCTGGTCCTCGACTCCGGCGGCACGGTCCGCGCCTTCGACCCGCACGCCGAGGTGCCGCCCTCGATCCGCGCCGCCTCGGTCGCCGGGCTCGTCGCGGGCGCGTCGGAGATCGTTCTCGCGGTTCCCGTCGACGCGATCGCCTCCGCGGCGCGCGAGCTCCGCCCGCACCTGAACCCCGCACATCTGGTCGTCGACGTCGCCAGCGTCAAACACGGCCCCGTGCGCGACCTCACCGAAATCTTCGGCGCCGGGATCCCGTGGGTGGCGACACACCCGCTTTTCGGCCCGAGCTCGATCGCGCTGGGGGAGCGCCCCCTCGTCACCGTCGTCTGCCCGAACGCCCTCCACCCGGACGCCGCCTCCCGCGCCCGGACCTTCTTCACGCGGCTGGGCTGCGAGGTGATCGAGCAGGAGGCGGCGGAGCACGACCGGGTGATGGCGGCGACCCATGCGCTCGCCTTCTTCATCGCGAAGGGGCTGATCGACATCCGCGCGGGTGAGGACGCCGCCTTCGTTCCTCCGTCGTTCCGCGCGATGGCGCGCACGATCGAGTCGGTCCGCTCCGACGCGAGCCACCTCTTCGCGACGATCCAGACCGAGAACCCCTACGCCGCCCAGGCGCGCGCGCGCCTGCTCGCCGCCCTCGAGTCGATCGACCGCGACCTCGCGGCCTCCCCGAGCGCCCCCAACTCGCACGCGTCGCGCCTGGAGATCCCCCCGCTCCCCGAGCGCGCTCCGGACCTGCGCGAGACGCGCGATCTCATCGACGACCTCGACCGCGACCTCGTGCAGCTGCTCGCCCGACGCGCGCAGCTCGCCCGACGCGCCGGCCGCGCGAAGGCCAGCCAGGGGAAACCCGTCGTCGACCCCGACCGCGAGCGCCAGGTCTTCGAGGCCCGCCGCCTTTGGGCCGAAGGGGAAGGCCTCGACGCCGACGGCGTCGCGGAGATCTTCGAGAGCATCGTGCGTTTCTCGCGCGCGACGCAGAAAGAGCCCGAGCGATGATCATCGTCCTGCAGCCCGACCTCGCCGACCCGAACGACGTCGTCTCCCGGATCGAGGAGATCGTCCGTCGCTACCCGAAGATCGCGATCCGCCCCTACCAGTTCGCCGGGGACGCGCACCGATTCACCGAGATCCACGTGATCGGCGAGACGCGCACCGTCCCGACCGAGCCGTTCGAGGACGTCCCGGGGGTGCTCCGGGTCGTGCGCGTCGCCACGCGCTACCGCCTGATCGGCCGCCACGACGCCACGACCCCGACGGCGGAGTTCACCTACAACGGCGTCACCTTCGGCGACCGCGAGGTCCTCGTCTTCGCCGGCCTTTGCGCCGTGGACACCCCGGCGAACGTGGACGCGACGATGGCGGCGCTGAAGGCGCATGGCCTCACGACCACGCGGATGGGCGCCTACAAGCCGCGCACGAGCCCGTACGACTTCCAGGGTCTGGGGAAGGAATGCCTCCCGTGGGTGTTCGAGTCTGCCGGGAAACACGGGATCCGGGTGATCGCGATGGAGGCGACGAACGAGCGCCACATCGAGGAGATCGCCGAGGCGCTCGCCAGGGCCGGAAATCCCACGGGCGTGATGCTCCAGGTCGGCACCCGCAACGCCCAGAACTTCGAGCTCCTCCGCGCGATCGGCCGCCAGCGCACCTTCCCCGTCCTCGTGAAGCGCGGGATGGGGATCACCCTCGAGGAATCGCTCAACGCCTGCGAATACGTGGCGCACGAGGGGAACCCGAACATCGTCTTCTGCCTTCGCGGCGTGAAGACGCACCTGGGGGATCCCCACCGCAACCTCGTGGACTTCGCGCACATCCCGGTCGTGCGCCGCCAGACGCGCCTTCCGGTGTGCATCGACCCGTCGCACAGCGTCGGTCGCCGCGCGACGGCGCCGGACGGCCTCTCCGACATCTTCCACGTCATCGGCCAGGGGGTGATCTCCGGCGCGACGATGATCCTCGTGGACTTCCATCCCCGGCCCGCCGAGGCGCTGTGCGACGGAGGTCAGGCAATGACGCTCGAGGAGCTGCCGAGGTTGATGGAGTACGTGGAGGTGGTGAGGAAGGCGTATCGGGAGGCGGTGGACGGGCGGCCGGGCGAGCCCGGGTAGCATTTCCGCACCGAAACCCCGACGCGTCCCGGCCGCTCCGGCATCGAACTCCGCGGACCCGGAGTGACCGATGCCCGACCTCGCCCCCCTCACCGAGACGATTCTCGAGACCCGCCGTCGCGTCTCCCCGGGACGCAGCGTCCTCGTCGCCCTGACCGGCATCGATGGATCGGGGAAGGGGTACGTCACCAGCCGGCTCGCCCGCCTGCTCGAGGAACAGGGGGTCCGTGTCGCCACCATCGGCATCGACGGCTGGCTGAACCTCCCCCACGTTCGTTTCGACCTCGCGAACCCCGCGGAGCACTTCTACCGGAACGCGATCCGATTCGACGCGATGTTCCGTGATCTCGTCCTTCCCCTGCGCGACCGGCGCTCCCTGCGCGTCGAGGCCGACTTCGCCGAGGAGACCGCGACGGAGTTCCGGAAACACCTCCACGCCTTCGACAACGTCGACGTGGTCCTCCTCGAGGGGATCTTCCTCCTGAAGCGCGAGCTGCGCCGGCACTACGACCTTTCCGTCTGGATCGACTGCACCTTCGAGACCGCGCTCGAGCGCGCGGTGGCGCGGAGGCAGGAGAGGTTGCCGCCGGAAGCGACGGTCGAGGCCTATCGAACGATCTACTTCCCTGCGCAGCAATGCCACCTTCTCAACGACGCGCCCGTGGCCGCGGCGACGTGCATCCTCGAAAACGACGCGCGTCTGGCCTTCATTCGGGGGTAAGCTCCCCGCGTGACCGCCGAGTCCAGGCCCCGTTCGGCGTCCGAGCGCAGGATCTATCTCGTCGCCGCGATCGCGACGGTGACGCTGATCCTGATCGGATTCGCCCGCACCTACTACCTCAAGGGTCTGTACGACGCCCCCTCGCTCACGCCCCTCGTTCACCTGCACGGCTTCGTGATGAGCGTCTGGTTCGGGCTGTTCCTCGTGCAGGTCTTCCTCGTCTCGAAGCGGCGCGTGGATCTCCACCGCAGGCTCGGGATGTTCGGCGCGGTCTGGGCCCCGGTCGTCTTCGTCGTGGCCGTGGCGACGGCGATCACCGCCGCGAGGCTCGGTCACGCGCCCCCCGGCCCGCCGCCGCTGGTCTTCCTGGCGATTCCCCTCGGCGATATGGTGTATTTCGCCGGGATCGTCCCCCTCGCGTTTCACTACCGGAAGCAGCCTGCGATCCACAAGCGGCTGATGCTGCTGGCCTTCGTCGGGCAGCTCCCTGCGGCGATCGCGCGCATCCCGCTCGACGCGATCGCGAACGCGGGGCCCCTGGCCTACTTCGGAATCACGGCCCTGCTCGCCTGCGGGTTCGTCGTGGCGGACACGATCCGTCACCGGCGCCTGCACCCGGCGTTCGGCTGGGGCCTCCTGTTCCTCGTGACGACGCAGGTCGGACGCCTCGCCGTCTCCGGGACCGACGCCTGGATGCGCTTCGCGACGTGGGTGACGCAGTAGGATTCGCCGCGGAGGACCGCCGTGAACCACGCCCTCACCACCGTCATCATCCGCTACCGCACGCTCCCCGACCGTCACGAGGAGGCGATCCGCGAGCTGAGTGCGCTCGTCGCCACGGTCGTCGCGAAGGAGTCCGACTGCAAGGGGATCCGGATCCTGCAGGACGCCTCCGACCCGACGATGCTCCTGCTCGACGAGTTGTGGACGAGCCGGGAGGCCTACCTCGGCCCGCACCTGCAGACGCCGCACCTGCTCGCGTTCAAGGCGAAGGCGGCGCAGTGGTTCGCCGGCCCCCCCGAAATCTCCTTCTGGACCCTGCGCGCGGAACCGGCCTAGGATCCGCCGGGAGGAGGCGTCCATGAAAGCGTACGGCGCGGAGTTCTTCGGAACGTTCTGGCTGGTTCTCGGCGGATGCGGCAGCGCGGTGATCGCGGGGGCGTTCCCCGACGTGGGAATCGGACTGCTGGGAGTCTCCTTCGCCTTCGGGCTGACCGTCCTGACGATGGCCTACGCGATCGGGCACGTCTCGGGGTGCCACCTCAACCCCGCGGTCTCGATCGGCCTCGCCGCCGCGGGACGATTCCCCACCGCGAAACTGGTCCCGTACATCCTCGCGCAGGTCGCCGGGGCGATCGTCGCGGGAGGCGTGCTCTACCTCATCGCCTCGGGGCAAGCCGGCTTCGACGTCGCCAACGGCTTCGCCGCGAACGGGTACGCCGAGCACTCGATCGGCAAGTATTCGCTCGTCGCGGGCCTCGTCTGCGAAATCGTCATGACGATGATGTTCCTGCTGATCATCCTCGGCGCGACCGACAAGCGCGCGCCTCAGGGGTTCGCCCCGATCGCGATCGGCCTCGGCCTGACCCTCATCCACCTCATCAGCATCCCGGTCACGCAGACCTCCGTGAACCCCGCCCGCAGCACCGGCGTGGCGCTGTTCGTCGGCGGGTGGGCGATCCAGCAGCTCTGGCTGTTCTGGGTGGCGCCGATCGCGGGGGCGATCCTCGGCGCGACCGTCTACAAGTCCATCGGCTCGGAGAAGTAGCCTCGCGCATCGTCCCGATCGCACCGGAGCACATCGACGGCTTTCGGGCCGCCGTGGACGCGGTTGCGCGCGAGCGGAAGTTCCTCGCGCTCCTCGAGGCGGCGCCGCCGGAGGTGACGCGGGAGTTCGTCCTCCAGAACATCCGGCTCGGCAACCCGCAGTTCGTCGCGGTGATCGACGACGAAGTCGTCGGCTGGTGCGACGTCCGGATCGGCGCCTGGGAGGTCTTCCGGCACAGCGGCACGCTCGGGATGGGGGTCGTCGCCGGGCACCGCGGGCGGGGCATCGGAGCGGCGCTCCTGCACGCGACCCTCGAAGCCGCGAGGTCGCGTGGTCTCACGCGAATCGAGCTGACGGTGCGGACTGACAACCTCCCCGCGATCCGGCTGTACGAGAACTTCGGGTTCGTCCACGAGGGGACGTTTCGCCGGCACATGGTCGTGGACGGTGAGCCCGTGGACAGCCACGCGATGGCGTTGCTGCTGTAGCGGGCGGAGTCCGCGTGCACGCCCTCGACAGCGAGGGAGAACGAGCCTAGAGTTCGCAGCAGTTGGGGGCAAAGATGAACGTTCCCCCCGCCGGCTCGGCGTCCGCCACGCTGCTCTCCCGCCTGCTCGAGCGGCTCGAGCGAGCCGAAGCCTACGCCCAGATGGGAAGCTGGTCCTACGACGTCACCACCGGCCAGGGGTGGTGGTCCTCCCAGATGTTCCGGTTCTTCGGGCTCCCCCCCGACCCGCGCGCCCCGCAATTCGAGGTTTACCTCGACCGGATCCACCCCGACGACCGCGCCCACGTGCGCGACGCCTTGTTCGCGATGGCGGCGGGGAAGGAACCGGAGGTCCACACCTACCGGACGGACCCCCGTTACGGCCCGGTCCGCTACCTCCAGCCCACCTACCGGGTCCTCCACGAAGCGGACGGCAGGATGCGCGCGTTCGAGGGGACGCTGCTCGACGTCACCGAACGCGCGCGCCTCGAGACGTTGTCCGAAGGGGAGCACCATGCGCTCGAGCTCGTCGCCCGGCAGGCGCCGCTCGGCGAGGTGCTCGCGACGATCTGCCGCCTGATCGAACAGCAGCTCGAGGGAGGCTTGTGCTCCGTCCTGCTTCTCGACCGCGACGGGATCCACATCCGGCACGGCGCGGCGCCTTCGCTTCCTGCGGCCTACAACGAGTCGATCCACGGCCTGGAGATCGGGCCTCAGGCGGGATCCTGCGGCACCGCGATGTACCACAAGCAGCTCGTCGAGGTGCGCGACATCGCCACCGACCCGCGGTGGTCGGCCTACAAGGACATCGCGCTCTCGCACGACCTCCGGGCGTGTTGGTCGAACCCGATCCTCGCGAAGGACGGCGCGGTCCTCGGGAGCTTCGCCGTCTACTACCACGCGCCCAGGCCCGCGACCGCGGCGGAGCTGCGGGTCATCGAGCGGGCCACGCACGTCGCCTCGATCGCCATCGAGCGGGCGCGGGCGGCCGACGAGCACGCGGCGATGCAGCAGCGGCTGCTCCAGGCGCAGAAACTCGAGGCGGTCGGCCGGCTCGCCGGAGGGGTCGCCCACGACTTCAACAACATCCTCGGCGTGATCCTCGGCTACGCGGAGGTGGAGCTGCGCGGGAAGGCCCCATCCGATCCCGGATACGCCTCCCTCCACGAGATCCGCAACGCGGCGCTGCGCGCGGCCGATCTGACCCTGCAGCTGCTGGCGTTCTCGCGCCGCCAGACGGTGAACCCGAGGATCGTCGACGTGAACGCCGCGATCGGCCGGTGCCGCAACCTGTTGCAGCGCCTGGTCGGCGAGGAGGTCGAGATCCGCTTCGTCGCGGGCGAGGAGGTCGGAGCGGTCCGCATCGACCCGATCCAGCTCGACCAGATCCTGACGAACCTCGCGGTGAACGCCCGGGACGCCATCGCGGGGACGGGGACGATCACCTTCCGGTCCGCGCGGGTCGATGCGGGCGGGGACGGCTGGGTCCGGATCACGTGTACGGACACCGGGAAGGGGATCGCACCGGAGCAGCTCGAACACGTGTTCGAGCCGTTCTTCACGACGAAGGAGGTCGGCAAGGGGACCGGGCTCGGGCTCGCCACGGTCTACGGAATCGTCGAGCAGAACGGAGGCACCGTCCGGGTCGAGAGCACCCCCGCGGAGGGGACGACGTTCACGATCCACCTGCCCCGCGTCGCCGCCGCGCCGGCGGAGCTCGCCGCGTCCCCGGTCGCGGTCCCGGGAGGCTCCGAGACGATCCTCGTCGCCGAGGACGACCCCGCGATCCTCGAGTTGTGTCGGGAGATGCTCCAGGCGGAGGGATACCGGGTGCTGCCCGCCTCGTCCCCCACGCTCGCCCTGGAGATCGCCCGCACCCACCCCGATCCGATCGACCTCCTGTTGACCGACGTCGTGATGCCGACGCTGAACGGGCGGGATCTCCAGGAGCGGGTCGCCGAGCTCCGTCCCGGGATCGCGACGCTGTTCATGTCCGGGTACAGCGCGGACGTCCTGACCGCGCGGGGGGTGCTCGCCGCCGGGGTGAAGCTCCTCCCCAAGCCGTTCTCGCTCGGCGAGCTGCTGCGGCAGGTCCGGCGGGCGCTCGACGGCGGGCGGGACGACGGCGCCCCGGTGCGCTAGATTCCCCGCTCGATGGAAGGCCCGCTGGCCCTCGACGCGTCCCACGGCATCCTCCGCGGCCACCCCACGCCGCTGGGGGCGACGGTCCGGCCCGGGGGCGTGAACTTCTCGGTCTTCTCCCGCCACGCGACCGACGTCCACCTCGTGATCTGCTCCCCGTGGAGCTTCGAGCCGATCGCCGAGTTCCGGCTGGATCCGCGGCGGAATCGCACCGGGGACATCTGGCACGCGTTCGTCCCGGGCGCCCGCGCCGGAACGATCTACGGCTGGCGGGTGGACGGGCCGTCGGGAGGACCGCTGCACCGCTTCGACGGCCGCACCGTCCTGATCGACCCTTTCGCCCGGGCGCTGACCGGCGCGGAAACCTGGGGACGCCGGCATCCCGACGAGCCGGCGGGGATCCGTCCGCGACGATCGGTCGTCGTGGACGACGAGTTCGACTGGGGGGACGACCACCCCCTCAACATCCACCTCGCCGACTCGCTGATCTACGAGATGCACGTCCGCGGCTTCACCCGCCACGAGAGCGCCGGGGTCGAGCACCCCGGGACCTTCCAGGCGGTGATCGACAAGATCCCCTACCTCAAGGAGCTCGGGGTCACCGCCGTCGAGTTGATGCCGGTCGCCGAGTTCGAGGAGCTCGACAACGACCGGCGCAACCCGATCACCGGAGAGCCCCTGCTGAAGTACTGGGGGTACGACCCGATCGGCTTCTTCGCGCCCAAGGCCTCGTACGCGACGAGGCCCGAGCCGGCGCTCGCGGTCCGCGAGTTCAAGCACCTCGTGAAGGCGCTCCATGCCGCGGGGATCGAGGTCCTCCTCGACGTGGTGTTCAACCACACCGCGGAGGGGAACGAGCTCGGACCGGTGCTCTCCCTCCGGGGATTCGAGAACAGCGCGTACTACATCATCGACCGGCGCACCGGCGGGTACATGAACTACTCCGGGTGCGGGAACACCGTCAACGCGAACCATCCCGCGGTGCGCACGATGATCCTCGAGGCGCTGCGCTACTGGGTCACCGAGATGCACGTCGACGGCTTCCGGTTCGACCTCGCGTCGATCCTCGGCCGGGGACAGGACGGATCGCCGCTGTCGAACCCTCCGCTGATCGAGCGGATCGCCGGCGACCCGGTGCTCGCGAACACGAAGCTCATCGCGGAGGCTTGGGACGCGGCGGGGCTCTACCAGGTCGGCACCTTCCCGAACTGGGGACGCTGGGCGGAGTGGAACGGCAAGTTCCGCGACGACCTGCGGCGCTTCGTGCGCGGCGACGCCGGCCTGGTCGGCGCGATCGCAACGCGCCTTTCGGGGAGCTCCGACCTCTACAGCGACGACGGCCGGGCGCCGTATCACAGCGTCAACTTCGTCACGAGCCACGACGGCTTCACGCTGCGCGACCTCGTCTCGTATTCGCGCAGATACAACGACGCCAACGGCGAGGAGGGGCGCGACGGCACGCCCGACGACTTCCCGTGGAACTGCGGCCACGAGGGGGACGGCGCCCCGCGCGAGGTCGAGGCCCTTCGCGCGCGCCAGCAGCGCAACCTCGCCGCGCTGATGCTCCTTTCCCAGGGGGTCCCGATGATCCTCGCCGGGGACGAGATGGGGCGCACGCAGGGCGGGAACAACAACGCCTACTGCCAGGACAACGCGGTCTCCTGGCTCGACTGGCGCCTGCTCGAGCGCAACCGGGGCCTCTTCCGGTTCTTCAAGGTGCTGATCCGGTATCGCCACGCGCACCCGATCCTCCGGCGCCGGACCTTCTTCGACCCGCCCCCCGCCTCGGCGGGGGAGATCGGCTGGCACGGTCCGAAGCTCCACCGCCCGGACTGGTCGTCCGACAGCCGCGTCGTCTCGATGCACCTGCTCGGCGGGCGGCACGACCACGACCTGCTGGTGATCGCCAACATGCAGGAGCAGCGGCAGCGCTTCGAGCTCCCGACCCCTTCGGCCGGCAAGCGCTGGCACCGGTTCGTGGACACCTCGCTCCCCTCGCCCCTCGACGCGGCGGAGGACGAGGCGATGACGTTCCTCGGCAACGTCCGGAATTACGAGGTGAGCCCGCGCACCGTCGTCGTCCTCGTCGGGAGGTGACCGTGAACGCAGCGGATACGGCCTTCGTCCTGGCCGCCACCGGCCTCGTCCTGCTCATGACCCCGGCGCTCGCGCTCTTCTACGGCGGGCTCGTCCGTTCCAAGAACGCCCTCAACACGATGATGATGTCGTTCGCCGCGTTCGGGGCGGCCGGGATCGCGTGGGCGCTCGCCGGGTACTCCTTGGCGTTCGCGCCGGGGAACGCGTTCGTCGGCGGTCTCGATCACCTCTTCCTTCGGGGTGTGGACCTGCAGCCGAAGGGAACGATCCCCCACCTGCTCTTCATGGCGTACCAGGGGACCTTCGCGGTCATCACCGCGGCGCTCGTCTCCGGCGCCATCGTCGAGCGGATGCGTTTCTCCGCCTATCTGGCCTTCATCGGGCTCTGGACCCTCGTCGTCTACGCCCCGGTCGCCCACTGGGTCTGGGGCGGCGGCTGGCTCGGCACCCTCGGCGCGCTCGACTTCGCGGGCGGGACGGTCGTCCACGTGAACGCGGGGGTCGCGGCGCTCGTCGCGGCGCTCCTGCTCGGCCCGCGCAAGGACTACGGGCGCCTCGCGGTGCTCCCCCACAACGTGCCGCTCGTGCTGCTCGGCGCGGGCCTGCTGTGGTTCGGTTGGCTCGGCTTCAACGGCGGCTCCGCCCTCGCGGCGAACGAAGGAGCGGTGCTCGCGGCGGTGAACACCGTGCTGGCGCCGATGGCGACGGTCCTCGTGTGGATGATCCTGGACCAGATCCGGACCAAGCACATGACCGCCGTCGGCGCGGCGACCGGGATCGTCGTCGGCCTCGTCGCGATCACTCCCGCCGCGGGATTCGTGAGCCCTCAGGCGGCGTTGCTCCTCGGCGCCGTCGCCGCCCTTCCGAGCTACTACGGGATCCAGTACCGGGCCCGGACACGCCTCGACGACTCGCTCGACGTCACCCCGGCGCACGGCCTGGGCGGCCTCGTCGGGGCCCTCCTGACCGGCGTCTTCGCGACGAAGGCCTGGACCGGCTCCGAGGGGATCTTCTCCGGGAGCCTGAAACAGGTCGGGATCCAGGCCGCCGGCGTGCTCGCGACGA
>DASVAW010000020.1 GCA_036376135.1 Candidatus Polarisedimenticolaceae bacterium
CCCGCGCCGGTCCCCAGCACTCCGACGATCGCGAAGACGGCCCGCGCGCTCACCATCCGACCGGGATCGGTGTCGATTGCGCCGCCGCGATCGCGTCGTAGAACCGCTTGAGCTCCGGGAAGGCGTCGGGGGCGAACCGCGTCCGCTCGAGGCGCGCGTCGAGCCGCCCGCGCACCCCGCCGTCGACCCGCTCGAAGCGGGACTCCACCGTCCAGCCCTCGCCGCGCTCGACGACGGGGTCGGGGAGGGGGGCCGCCGCGGGCCAGCCCGGCACGACGCTCTCGACGACGAGCGTGCGCGGGAAGCCGAAGACCACCGGCTCCTGGCGGCGGCGAAGACTGGGCTTGGGGAGCTCGTCCATCGCCGCCCAGAACGTCGAGAAAGGGGCGTCGTTCCCGAGGGAGGGGAGGGTGAACGCCAGGACGTCCTCGAACGCCCCCTCGGGGGTTTCGCCCCGCACCGTGTACGACTCCACCGACGCGGCGGGCCACCGGTGACGGAGGTCGGACTCGCGGTCCCTCCGGCGCGCCGACGGGTCGTTGCGGTGCTCCGCGCGCGCGATCGCCGCGTACTCGCCGAAGGCCAGGCGCCGGTCGGCCGCCCGCCATCCGCCGTCGGGCTGGCGCTCGAGCTCCAGCCGGCGCTCGACGCGGTGCATCCGCGGAGGGTGGAGCGGCAGGTCGACGAGCCGCCCGCCCTCGCCGTCGACGACGAGGGCGGTCTTGCCCGACAGCCCCGCGGGGATCCAGCCGATCGACGCGCGGTCGTCGGTGGCGTCGACGATGAGCAGGCGCGCGGACCCCCTTCCCGGGATCGTGGCGTCCTCCCATCCGGGCGGAAGCGACGTCCCGTCGGGGACCTCCACCGCGGCGACGAGATGGTTGAAGGCGGCGAGATCGGGGACGTCGCGCGCGACGGTCCCGAACTGTGTGGCGTGGACAAGGACCGGGTGCGCGCGGATCGAGGCCGTCTCGAGGATCGACTGCAGGAGCGTTCCCTTGTCCTTGCAGTCGCCGTACAGGGTGCGGACCGTCTCCTCCGCGGGCCGCGGGCGATAGCCGCCGATCCCGACGTCCTGGGTGATGTAGCGGACGCGGTCGCGCACGAAGCGTCCGGCCGCCTCGACGTCGCGCGCGAAGTCGCCCTTCGCGAGCGGCACCTGCGCGGCGGCCCGACGGACCTCCTCGCCCGGGATCGCGCTCCCGGCTGCGGTCTTCGAGAACCACCGCGCGAGGTCCTCCCACCCGCGCAGGGGTGGTGCTGAGGTCGCGGCCCCCTCGGGCGGATCGAAACCGAGGACCAGCCGCAGGGCCGACTCCGCGGGGTCGGGGCCGAGTGGGATGTCGTTCTCGGGAATGGGGGGGACGTCGCGGAGCTCGAAGACGGCCCCGACCGGCGTCCGCGAGGGCTCCGCGCCGGTCCCGCCGAGCCAGGCGTGGCGGACCGTCCAGCCGGCGGGGTGGACGATTTCCACGCGCACGTCGCGAATCGGGCCCTCCGGGTCGGAGAGGGCGATCCTCTCGGTGAGCGTCCACGGCCGTTCCGTCGCCTCGAACTCGAACGCGACGACGCTCCCCTTCTTCACCCCGTCCACCGCGACCACGCGGCTGGCGTCGTCGGAGAGGAACGAGTCGCTCAGGGTGACCTCGAA
This sequence comes from Candidatus Polarisedimenticolaceae bacterium, assembly GCA_036376135.1. Taxonomy (NCBI): domain Bacteria; kingdom Pseudomonadati; phylum Acidobacteriota; class Candidatus Polarisedimenticolia; order Candidatus Polarisedimenticolales; family Candidatus Polarisedimenticolaceae; species Candidatus Polarisedimenticolaceae bacterium. Next base: position 1,652 of record DASVAW010000020.1, read on the forward strand.
GGCCTCACGGGTCTTCTGCGCCTTGTCGTCGGGAGGCAGGTGCCACGCCTGGGAGCGCGCGACCTTGCGCTCCCCGCCCGCGTAGAAGCTCCCGACCCCGACCCCCTGCGCGCGCACGCGCAGCGCCTGGACGATGCGGCGCTGCCGGATGCGGTAGGACCCGTTCGGGCCGACCTCGAGCCGCACGTCGAGGGAGAGAACGAGGGCCGGGTGCTCGGCGACCCCCTCCGGGAGGGGCGGGGCGGAGTCCGCCGCGACGCGCACCCAGTCGGGAACGCGAGCGGCACGCGCGGGAGCGATCGGCGCGAGTGCGACGAGCGCGAGCGCAGCCGCCGCGGACCGGCCCGTCACTGCGCTCCCCGGGTTCGACGGAAGGTCAAGGAGGCGCGATCGGCCTCCCGCACCTTCTCGAGGAACGAGCGGAACTCCGCGTAGTCCGACGGCGGGACGACCAGCGCCTTCAGCACGAAGCTCCGCGAGACCTTGAACGCGCGCTCCTCCTTCTCGACGGTGAGCGTGTAGTCGGCGAGACGGCCGTTGAGGACCACCGGCGGCGGCGGCTCGCCGGGCTCGAATCCCTCCGGGGACTCGAAGGTCATCGTCCCGACGTCGGCCTTCGGGAAGCGGAAGACGATCGGGTGGACCCGGCGGTCGTCGGGGTAGTCGGGGATCCACTCGAACCAGGGGCCTCCCAGCCCGTAGCTGTACTGGACGATCCGGTCGTCGATCCCGCCGGGATCGCGCTCCAGTTCGCAGCGCAGCTCGAGGCTGCCGGCGGGCCGCTCGAGTCCCGGAGCCTCGGCGACGAGGACCTCGGCCCCGCCGGACTCCCCGCACAGCTCGCGGAGCCGCTCGCGGCGCTCCGCGGGGTCGAGGTCGCGCAGATAGCGTCGCTCGTCGAATCCGTGCTGTCCCTTGGCGGTGCGGGACCAGGAGGAGACGATCGCCTCGTTGCCGTCGACGAACTTCACCGTCCCGGTCGTCGCGGACAGGTTCCGGCTCGCCGCGCTGGGGGGGATCATCACGGTGTCGGCCTTCTTTCCGGTCGCCACGAGGCCCGCGATGCCGGTGAAGTACCAGGGCACCTCGCCGTAGGGGAGGCCGGACCCCGCGTCGACGAGGGCCCACTTCTCGAGGGGGGTGTCGGGAGCGCCCACCGCGACGATCGTGGCTGCGAACTGGTAGAGCGTCCGCAGCGCGGGGTCGAAGTAGTTCGAGCGCCGGTCCGCGACGTAGACGAGGCGCGCCGAGGCCCCGAGCTCGCGCGCAATCCCCAGGAAGAGCCAGTCGAGGTCGCGCGCGGTGCCCTCGCCGGCGGCGAGAACCTTCTTCGCCTGCTCGGCGCTGTCCCGATCGTCGTCCCCGGAGAGCTCGACCTCCTCCGAGGAGCGCAGGTCGCTGCGCCTCACGTTGGCCTCGAGCCATGCGTGGGCGGCGAGGAGCCGTTCCTGAAGCGGCGCTCCGGCGGGGAGGTTCATGCGTGCGATCGCGTCGCGCAGGACGGCGGGACGGTTGAAGGCCTTCACGCTCGTTTCGCTGCGCTGGGCGATCCCTCCCCAGTAATCGTCGCGGCCGTCCTCGGGGAACCCGTAGTAGAGGTGGACGGCGGTCTGGACTTCCGGCAGCGGCGGCATTTCCGGCTCCTCCACGACCGGCGGGAGGTCGCGCGCGCCGACCCAGACGCCCGCGGGGTCGCGCTCGACCTCCACTTGGCGCCCTTCGGAGCGGGTGACGCGGAACCCCGCCGGCAGGACGTTCATCGGCCGCCAGCCGTAGCGGGCCGAGACCACGCGATAGCGCCGCTGGATCTCGACGCGGTCGTAGAAGGTCGGGACCGACCGGATGGTCCATCCGTAGTCGACGATCGCTCCGGGAACGACGCCCGGAAGCGCCGCGCGGATGGACTGCACCTCGCCGAGCTTCGACTTCATGAGGCTCTGCCGCGCGAGCTCCTCCTGGGGGAGCTCGAGGACCTTCCCGTCGGGGAGCAGGACCCGTCCCCACCACCTCTTGATGGAGGTGTACTCGCGGATCGCCGGGATCTCGATGTCCGCGAGGGCGCGGCCCTCGTTGGTGAGGATCTTCGCGCGGAAGTGGTGCTCGATCTCGCACTCGATCCCGCTCATGTCGGTGCGGATCGTCTCGTCGGCGAGGACGACGGCGTGTTCCCCGGCGTCGGCGGCCGCGAGGGCCGCCTCCTCCGCGGAGATCGTCGCGGGACCCGGCTTGACGACGAGCTTCGACTTGACGGCGGCGTCGCCCTCGGAAGCGAACGCGATGGCGAGCAAGGCGACGAGGCGGGCGGGTCGGAGCATGTCGGATCCCCCCTGTCCGCAGGTTTGAGGATGCCCCGAGTCTACGACGGCCGCGCCGGAGGCGAAATTAACCTTTGACCAGCGTCCGCCACAGGATCCAGTCCATCAGCCGCGGCGCGATGCGGTTGAGGACGTGCATCGCGCGCCCCTCCGCCGACAACACGATCTCCCGCCGCGTGGACGACGCCATCCGGACGATCGCGACGGCCACCGACTCGGGGGTGTGCGACGCGACCCGGACCCGCTTCTGCGGGACCCCTTCGCGGACGATCCGCTGCTGGAACTCCGTGGTCGTCGAGGACGGACAGACGAGGCCGACGCTCACCCCCGTGCCCCACAGCTCCGACCTCAGGGCGTCGGCCGCCCCGTGCAGCGCGAACTTCGACGCCGAGTAGGCGCTGTAGTTCGGCGTCCCGCGCTTGCCGACGACCGACGACACGATCACGATCCGTCCCGCCCCCCGCTCGCGCATCCCCGGAAGGAACGGCCGGACCGTCCGCCACACCCCGAAGACGTTCAGCTCGAACAGCCTCCGGAGCGCCTCGTCCGACGTCGCCTCGAACCGGGCGTCGTGTCCCATCCCCGCGTTCGCCACCACCACGTCGGGGACGCCGTGTTCGGCGAGGACCTTCGCGGCGAGCGCCTCCATCGACGCGCCGTCCGCGACGTCGGCTGGGAGGGGAACGATGCGGCCGGGGAGCTCGGCCGCGAGCGCCGCGAGGCGCGCCGCGTCGCGCGCGACGGCCAGGACCTTCGCGCCGTCCCGGGCGAAGGCGAGAGCCGACGCGCGGCCGATCCCGGACGAGGCGCCGGTGAGGAGGACGGTCAAGGGCCCTGCCACTCGCACGCGTTCACCGCTCGGACGCGATAATACGCGTCGACGCCGCTTCCGGCCGCGCCGGCGTCCACGAAGGTCGTGGCCGCCGAGGTCCCCGCCAGCGACTGGCTCGCGAAGTCCGGCGTCGGGGATCGCCAGATGCGGTACGACGCCGCGCCGGGCACGGCGTCCCAGCTCAGGCGGAGGTCCGTCGCGTTCTCCAGGGCGACGCCCAGGGTCGCCGGGACCGGTCCCGGCGCGGGACTCCCGCACGACAGCGGCGTGCAGGAGATCGGGGCGCTCGACTCGAGATCGAGGGAGAAGGCGCGGATCGAACCGGCGGGATTCCCGCCCCCCACGTTGTCGACGACCGTGAGGGTCCAGGTCCCCTGCGAGCCCTGCCCGTTGAAGTCGTCGAGGGAGCCGGGGCCGTCGGGGGCCCGGTCGCGGTCGTAGGTCACGACGAGATCGGCGGTTCCCGCCCGCGAGCGGTCGTGGAGGGTCACGAGGGTCCCCGCGGGCGATCGCAGGGTGACGACGAGCTCGCCCACGTCGGCGTGGGCGACGTCGACGCTCACGCTCACGTTGCGCAGGGTGAACGCGTCCGAGACCGTGATCGTCGAGGAGGCCCCGGCGGCGGACTTCTTGGGTACGGTCAGGGGGAGCCCCGTCGCGGGGAATCCCTTCGACAGGCGCCCGACGTCCACCCCGAAGCTCGCCGCGTCCTCGCCCAGACCCGAGCTCGCGTCGATGCGGAACGTCAGCCTCGTCCCGCAGGTCGCCGACGGGTCGACGGTCACGCGGTAATGCGGCGGGTTCGAGATGGCCTGCGCTCCCGCCCCGATCGTCGGCCAGGTCGCCGTGTCGCGCGTCGCCGCCGCCAGGGACGGATCGACGGACAGCCGCCCGGCGACGCCCGTCGCCGCGGCGTCGTCGGTGTTCTTGAGCGTCACCGGGACGACGACCGTCTCGCCGGGGTCCGCCGCGCCGTCGCCGTTCCCGAGGGACCCCGAATCGTCGATCGCGTGCGATGCGTAACGCAGCGCGGTGACGACCGGGACGACGTCGCCGGCGGCGACGAGGGCGTAGCCCTGCAGCCCCTGGTTGACGGCCGCGCCCTTGACGCGAACCGTCCAGGTTCCAGCCTCCGCCGCCGGCAGGAGGACCTGCTCCACGTTGTTGCGCGGATCCGCGGATCCGCCGGCGATCGACCGTCCCTGCGACGGATCGAAGACGTTGCCGAGGTAGGTCGTCCCGGAAGGGGAGACGACCTCGAGGTCGAGGTTGTTGACCGTCGCGGCGGCCGCGAGCAGCGCCGCGGGGGGCTCGGTCCACACGAGCGTGACCTTGAGCGACTCGGCGCCCCCACCGACCTCGAGCGGGTACTCGGCGGTCCCCGACGTCGCGAGGCCGGCCGTGTTGCGCACGTCGTCGAGCACCGCGAGCCTCCGGAGGTCGCCGTCGAAGTGCAGCGCGTTCTCGAGGAGCACGCGCCCCCAGCCTTCCTGGTCGCTCGGGAAGTTCGCGATGCCGGTCATGTCCACGGCCGAGTTCAGGAGGGTCGCCTTGATCAGCGCTCCGGTCGGCACGAACCCGTCGGCGGCGTTCGGCGCGCCGGAGGGGTACCACCCGTCCACGAAGTACTGCCGCGCGAGCGCGCCCGCCGCCGTCACCGCCGGACAGGCCATCGACGTCCCGGTGTTCGAGGTGGTGGAGCAGGCGCTGCTCGAGCGCGCCGAGACGATCGAGCACCCGGGGGCGAAGATCTCCGGCTTGCGCCGGCCGTCGTTCGTGGGGCCGCGCCCCCCCGAGCAGAAGTTGTCGTTCGAGGTGCCGTTCGCCGAGGCCCCGACCGCCAGCACGTTCTTGGCGTTCTCCGGCGTCTTCAACGTCGAGGTGTTCGTGACCGCGAACAACACGAGCGACTCCTCGCGGTCGTACGCGAAGCGGTCGATGTCCACGCACCACGAGGTGTAGGCGGTCGTGCCGTCGTCTCCCCAGGAGTTGGTGTGGACCCGGGCGCCGTCGGCGTGGGCGGCGTCGAGGTAGGCGTAGAGGTTCGACGGGGCGGACCCCGATCCGTCGATGTCGCTCAGGTTCGAGTGGGAGATCTTCGCCGCGTAGGCGTTGCCGTTCGAATCGAACGTGCCGTTGAGCGGGGCCTGGTCTCCCGCCGACGTCCCCGCCGTGTGGGTGCCGTGCGAGTCCGCACCGAGCCCGGACGCGGAGCGGTAGGCGACGACCTTGCGATGGGTCGGGCCGGGGGTGTTGTTCGCCGCGTCCCGGAAGAAACAGGAGTTCATGTCGATGCGACCGTCGATGTGGCCGACGACCTGCCCCTCGCCGTGCAGGCCCCGGTCCCAGACGGTGGTCGAGGCGACGACGTCGGTCTGGATCACCCACCGCGTCGTGTTGTTGCGCATGGTGATCTCGGCCGCCTCCTCGATCCAGGAGACGGCGGGGACCCGCGCCGCCGCCTCGAGCGCGGCGCGGCTCCCGCGGGCCTTCAGGCGCGCGTAGCGCTCGAACCGCACGACCTGCAGGACCTCCACCCCGGCCGCGGCGACGGCCGCGGCGGCGCGTTCCGCGTCCTCGCCGTCGAAAAGGTCGAGCGTCGCGAAGAGCAGCGTCCCCGCGCGCCGGGCCGGGTCGGCGAAGGGGCGTGTCCCGAGATCCGGTGCGATCTTCCAGCCGGGCTCCACCGGCCCGAGCCACCTTACGTCCGCCAGTGCCCGCACCGCCGCCTGGCGGCCGGGCGCGACGCGAAGCACGTACGCGCCGTCGGGAACGTACTGGAGCGGCTCGCCCCCGGCCCGGCGCACCCGGGACAGGAGCGCCGGGTCGATCGCCGATCGGAACTGCGCGACGAAATACCCCCCCGCCTCCTCCTGCGCGGCCGGCGACGTGGAGGCGAGCGGGTCGAAGGTGCCGGACTTGAGGCGCAGGTAGGGCCCCCCGGCGCGTACGGACGAGAAGAGCAGAATCGACGACAACACGACGACGATCGGACGCATGGGTCGGGCCCCCCCCGGAGAAAGTCGACGGAGTGTACGTCGAGTTCAGCCTTCGACGCGGACCCGCACCTCTCCCACCTTCTCGAGCCGGGCGACCGCGACGTCGCCGGCCTTCACCGGTCCGACCCCCGACGGCGTGCCGGTGAAGAGCAGGTCGCCGCGCTCGAGGGTGATCCAGCGCGAGGCCAGCGCGACGAGGGAGGCGACGCCGTGGATCATCTTCGAGGTCGTGTCGTCCTGGCGGGTCGCACCGGAGACCTCGACCGACAGCCTCAGCCCCGATCCGTCGCCGACCTCGGCCCGCGGCGCGACCGTGGAGACCGGCGCCGAGCCGTCGAACCCCTTCGCGAGGGTCCAGGGCTCGCCTTTTTTCTTCGCCTCCGCCTGCACGTCCCGGGCGGTGAGGTCGAGGCCGACGGCGTAGCCGAGGACGTGCTCCATGGCGGCGGACTCGGCGATCGCTCGTCCGGTCTTGCCGATCACGACGACCATCTCCACCTCGTGGTGCACGTCGGCGGTCCCCTCGGGGATCCGCACCACGCCCCCGTCGTGGACGATCGCCGACGGCGGCTTGAGGAACAGCACCGGCGGCACCCCCGCGGCGTTCCCCATCTCCTTCACGTGATCGGCGTAGTTCCGGCCCACGCAGAGGATCTTCCCGACCGGGATGCGCTCCCCGGTGCCGCGCATCACGACGAAGGGCGTCGTCTCCGCGGGAGCGGCCATGCCCGGGCGGAAGGGCCACAGGTGCCACGACCCGCTCGCGGTCGCGAGCAGGCGCCCCGTCGCGTCGCGCACCTCGCCATCGGCGAACGCGACGCGCTTGCCGCGCCGGACGACCTTGCCGGAGGAGACGATGCGCCCCTCGCGCGCCCCCTCGAGGAACTGCACCGAGAGCGAGATCGTCGCGCACCACCACTCCTTCGGGATCGACGCGATCACCGCGGCGCCGAGGACGGTGTCGAGCAGCGCGGAGATCACGCCGCCGTGGGCGACCCCGCGACCGTTGAGGTGGTGGGGACCGACGACCAGCGAAGCCTCGGCCTCGCCCTTCTCCATGCGATCGAGCTCGACCCCGAGGTACTGGTTGAACGGCGGGACGGGCATGCACTCCTCCCTGAAGGCGGATCATAATGGCGCGCATGGCCGAACCTCGCGAGGACACCCGGGCAAAGTTCGACGACGTGCTGGCCAAGCGCCCCGACTTCGCCGACCGATTGGCCCGCCGCCTCATCGTCTGGCTCCACCGCGAGGGACACGCCGCGATCGAGGACCTCTACCGGGACGCGCGGTCGCGCATCGGCCGCGATCTCCCGCAGGAGGACGACCCGAATCGCCCGGCGGACGTCCCGGCCGAGCCCGAGGACCGGATCGCGCTGCAGGCGGTCGTTTTCGAGCGCGCCGCGACCGTCATGAGCCCCGAGCAGGTCCAGGACGTGGTGGACGCGCTCCGGCGGCGCGAGGAGGCCGAGAGCCTCGAGAGCCTCGCGGCGCTTCCCGACATTCCCTACGGGGTGCTCTCGGCGGCGGTGCGCCGGTTCGCCGGCCTCCCGCGTGGAGACGAGACCCTCGCCCCCGCGCAGACGACGGGGATCCGCGTCACCCTCACCCGCCACTTCATCAGCGACCAGCTGGAGTTCATCGGGGTCGCCAAGCGTTTCCTCGGGACCGCCGACTTCGACTGGATCCTCGACCGGATCGTCGGGTTCGACCGGGGGCAGGGGAGGATCGGAGGGAAGGCCGCCGGGATGTACCTCGGCTGGAAGATCCTCCAGGGCGCGAGCAAGGAACACGCCGGCAGCCCCGTCGCCGACGTGCACCTTCCCGAGTCCTGGTTCCTCCGCTCCGACGTCATCGAGGCGTTCATCCGCCACAACCGCCTCGACGAGTACCAGAGCCAGAAATACAAGGACCCCGAGGAGATCCGCACCGAGTTCCCGCTGATCCGGGAGCTGTTCCGCAACGGCGAGTTCCCGCACGAGATCGTCGGCAAGCTCGATCACCTCCTCGAGCGGATCGGCCAGCGCCCGGTGATCGTCCGGAGCTCGAGCCTGCTCGAGGACCGTTTCGGCGCGGCCTTCTCCGGGATGTACGCGAGCATCTTCCTCGGGAACCAGGGGCCGCGCCGGGAGCGCCTCCGGGCGCTGCTCAACGCGATCGCGGAGGTTTACGCCTCCACCCTCGCGCCGAATCCGCTCCTGTACCGTCGTCGCCACGACCTCGTCGACTACCAGGAGGACATGGCGATCCTCATCCAGACGGTCGTCGGGCGGCCCCACGGCCGCTACTACTTCCCCGACTGCGGCGGCGTGGGGTTCTCGCGCAACGAGTACCGCTGGTCGCCGCGCCTGAAGGGGGAGGACGGCGTCGCGCGCATGGTCTACGGCCTGGGGACGCGCGCGGTGGACCGCACCGGCAACGACCACTCGCGGATGGTGGCGCTGGGGGCCCCGCGGCTGCGGCCCGAGGTCACCCCCGCGCACGTCGCCCGTTACAGCCAGAAGCAGGTCGACGTCGTCGACCTCGCGGCCGACGCGTTCCGGACCGTCGGCCTCGCCGACCTCCTCGCCGAGGGGGACGGGGCGCACGGACTCGAGGAGGCTGCGTCGGTGCGGACGCGCGACGCGATCGTCGAGCCGACCGGCGTCCTGCACGGCGTCCCGGCCGACAAGCTCGTCCTCACCTTCGACAAGCTGCTCGGCCGCACGCGTTTCGCCGCCCTGATGAAAGAGCGCCTGCAGCGCCTCGAGGAGGCCTACGACTGCCCGGTGAACATCGAGTTCGCCTCGGTGGACGGGAAGTTCTACCTGCTGCAGTGCCGCCCCCTCGTGCAGGCGGAGGCGGGGGTGTCGCGCGGGATCCCCCGCGGCATCGCGCGCGAGAAGCAGCTGTTCTCGACGCGCGGCCTCGTGCGCTCGGGGGACGTCCGCGCGATCGACTACGTGGTTTTCGTCGATCCCCGCGCCTACGACGGCCTCCCGTCGGCCGAGGCGAGAAACGAGGTCGCGCGCGTGGTCGCGCGGGTGAACGACGCCCTCGAGGGGAAGACCTTCGTGCTGATGGGGCCGGGGCGGTGGGGGAGCGTCGACTCGCGCCTGGGGGTCAAGGTCTCGTACGCCGACATCAACCACTGCGCCGTGCTCGTCGAGGTCGCCTACCGGACCGGGGACTACGTCCCCGAGGTCTCCTACGGGACCCACTTCTTCCAGGACCTCGTCGAGGACGGGATCTATTACCTCGCGCTCTACCCCGACGAGGAGACGACGGTCTTCAGCGAGGGGTTCTTCCGCTTCTCGGACAACGCGTTGTCGCGCATCTCGCCGCGCGACGCGGCTTACGAACGCGTCGTGCGCGTGATCCCCGTCGCCGACGCCGCCCCGGGGCGCCTGCTCCATCTCGCGATGGACGGCGAGGCCGGCGAAGCGTTGTGCTGGCTCGAATGACGCCGCCGCGTCCAGCGGGGAACCCATCCCCCCGGACCCCGTAACGTGCGCCAGGGGTCCGGGGGGATGGGTTCCCCGCACTTCGCAGCGGCGTTACAAGCCCTCACGAACGAGGACGGGCGTGGCGTCGAAGCGGCGGAAGACGGCGTCCCACAACGCGGGCGAACCCGACTCGCGCGCGACGTCGTCGAGCGTGATCGATCGTCCCGCGGAGTTCGCCGACTCGAGGGCGCGTCGGATCGCGCCGAAGAACGCGTCGTCGCCGAGCTTGGTACGGATCAGGTCGAGACCGTAGGCGGCGCGCCGGCCGACGACGCAATCCGAGTCGGCGGCGATGTAGAGATCCCAGGCGCCCTCGACCGGGCCGGACCACCGGCAGCGTCCGATCCGCATCTTCCAGTCGTCGCGACGCCGCTCGAGGCAAGAACCGCCCTCCGGTGAGTCGGTCGCGTCGATCACGGCGTCGCCGAGGTAGTCGGCGAGCTCGCGCACGAAGATCCGCGTGCGGTCGTCGGCGGGCTCGGCGCGGGCCGTGAGCCACCGCGCCGCGATCGATCCGGCGAGGTCGGCCGAGGCGAAATCCTCGGAGATCGGACACGCCGAGGGGGACGCCAGCCCGATCTCGGAAAGGGAGACGGTTCCCGCGGTGGTCCAGAGGTTCCCCACGGCGTCGATCTCGAGGCGCGGGTCCGGGTACGGCCCCAGTCGCTGGGCGAGCCAGGCGGACCAGGTTCCGGCGCGCTGCATCGTCCGTTCCGCGTGGAGCGGAACGGTTCCGGGGGAGTAGTTGAGCGCGATCGGGAGGGCGTCCGTGCCCCCGCGCAGGAGCAGGACGTCCCTTACGATCCCCAGCCACATCGCCTGGGGCGCGATCTCGGCCGTGACCCGGAAGGTGCGCCGGCCGTCCGCGGCGGGGCCGGGCTCGGGCATTCCGGCGAAGGCCAGCCGGTACGGCTCGTCCACGCGGGCCGCGACGTCGATCGGGATCGCGCGCCAGGACGCGGCGTTGTCGAGGTAAGGGACGAACTCTCCCGGCGGGACGGTGCCGCCCGCTCCCTTCCCCCGCCGCGCGATGAGCCCCCCCGGCTCCTTGCGACGCGTGCGCACCGTGATCTGGACGACGTCGCCCGCGCGGCGGCGCGCACCGAGGTCGACGATCAGCTTGCTCCACTCGTGCCAGTAGACCAGCGGGTTCCCGGAGGCATCCTCGACGCGCTCGACCGCGATGATCTCGCGCAGGGGAGCGGGAAGCCCGTTGTTCGCCCGGGCGATCGAGTCGAGGCTCGTGAGCTGGAAACGGGCCAGGCGGGCGCCGTTGCGGGCGACGCGCAGGCCGAAGGTCGATACGGCGTGGCCGGCATTGGGGTCGTCCTGGAGGACGTCGACCGTCATCGACGCGACGTCGAACGGCGGCTGCTGCGCGCCGCGACCTCCCCCGATCGGAAGCGCCGCGAGCGGCCGCTTGACGAGCGTGCTCTCCGGGCGGCCGAAGGGATAGAAGAGCTCCTCCTGGAACAGGCGTGAGGCGTCGTAGGTCCACGCGATCGGGGAGGAAGCGTCGAACCAGGCCACCGCGAAGGTCCCGCTCGTGGGGTCGAGCCGGTTCTCCGCGAGACGCTGGTCCCAGGCGAGCCAGAGGCGGTCGATCTCCTGGAACGAGCGGCGGAACCCCTCGGCGTCCAGCGCGGCGGGAGCGCCCCCCCCGGCGGCCGGGCCGTTCAGGAAGGCGTCGAACATCGGTCCCGTGAACAGGATCAGCACGGAAACGAACTCCCCCGAGACGGTGTCGTTCTCGAGAGGGAGGTTCCACGCATTGCGGGCCTTGCTCGCCCGGAGCGATTCGGAGGCCGTGCGATCGGCTCCCTTGAAGCGGAAGCGTCCCTTCCCCTGGACGAAGACCCCGACCGGGGTCCTCGTCGCGTCGACCAGCGGGAACGCGGTGGCCCGCGTCGCCTCGATGGTCAGGTTGCCGACTCCCACCGCGACGCCTTCGAGCGGAAGCCCGCGCTGCACGACGCTCACGCTTCGCGCGGCCTGGACCATCGCGTGCAACTCGGGAGCCGGAGCGGCGGCGGGCGGGACGGGAGCGGCGGAGGCGGCGGCGAGAACGACGGCGGCGATCACGGCTCGATCCCCCTTCGTGAAACGCGAAGGGCGGGGGGCCGACCCGCGACCGGATCGGCCCCCCGCCCCATCGGGTTACGCGGAGAGTATCAGGCCCAGCCGCGCAGGCGAACCGCGTCGGCGACGCGCTTCACCGAGACGGCGTAGGCGGCGAGACGGTTGTGGCACTTGTGCCGCATCGCCATGTCGTGCACCGCGTGGAAGGCGTGGGTCATCTTGGCGTCGAGCCGCTCGTGGACGAGCGGAGTCTCCCAGTAGTACTGGTAGGCGTTCTGCACCATCTCGAAGTAGGAGACGGTGACGCCGCCGGCGTTGCACAGGAAGTCGGGGATCACGTACACGCCGTTCTTGTGGAGGATCTGGTCGGCCTCGGGGGTCGTCGGGCCGTTGGCGAGCTCGGCCTGGATCTTCGCCTTCACGCGCGGCGCGTTCTCGGCGGTGATGCAGTTCTCGAGGGCCGACGGGAACAGCACGGTCACGTCGAGCTCGAGGAGCGCTTCGTTGGTGATCGGCTTCGAGCCGGGGAAGCCGACGACCGAGCCGGTTTCTTCCTTGTGGCGCTGCACCGCGACCGGGTCGAGCCCGTTCGGGTCGAGGATGCCGCCGCGCGAGTCGGAGACGGCGATCACCTTCAGGCCGAGGATGTCCTTGCCGAGCGAGTGCGCGAAGGAGCCGGCGTTGCCGTATCCCTGGATCGCGGCGGTCGCGCCCTTGAGCTCGATCTTGAGGGCCTTCGCGGCCTCGCGGACGCAGTAGATGCCCCCGCGCGCGGTCGCGTCGCCGCGGCCCTTGGAGCCGCCGAGCTCCAGGGGCTTGCCGGTGATCACGCCGAACTCGTTGTGCCCGTTCATGAACGAGAACTCGTCCATCATCCACGCCATGATCTGCGGGGTCGTGTAGACGTCGGGAGCCGGCACGTCCTGCACGAGGCCGAGCATGCGGCCGACCTGCCGGATGTAGGCGCGCGCGAGCCGCTCGAGCTCGCCGGGGGACATCTCCTTCGGGTTGCAGATGATCCCGCCCTTGCCGCCGCCCAGCGGGATGTCCACGACGGAGGTCTTCCACGTCATCCACGCCGCCAGCGCGCGCACCGTGTCGATCGTCTCGTCGGGGTGGAAGCGGATGCCGCCCTTCGTCGGGCCGCGGGAGTCGTTGTACTGGACGCGGAACCCGTGGAAGACCTTCACGGTGCCGTCGTCCATGCGGACGGGAAGCGTGACGTGGAGCTCGCGCAGCGGCCAGCGCAGCAACTCGTGGATCGCGGGGTCGAGCTTGAGAAGCTTGGCCGCCTCGTCGAGTTGACGCTGGGCGATGGCGAAGGGATTGGTCGTTTCCGCCATGAAATCCTCCGCCGCGGCGGCGATGTGGTGGGACGGTGCCGCCGTGGCCGGGAGGGATAGCACCCGCCGCGACCGAGGGTCAAGGGCGACGCGTCATTTGTCAGGCGGGGGTTCGGCCTCCCGCACGATGAGGGGCGCGGCGCGCTTGTAGGCGAAGTAGTCCCAGATCCAGTTGACGAGCACGACCACGCGGTTGCGGAACCCGACGAGCTGGATCAGGTGCACGAACAGCCAGACGATCCACGCGGCGAGCCCCGTGAAATGCAGGCGCCCGAGGTCGGCGATCGCCTCGTTGCGGCCGATCGTCGCGAGGTTGCCGAGGTCGAGATACCGGAACGGCTCGGGCTCGCGACCGGAGACCAGCCGCGCGATGGATCGCCCCGCATGCGTGCCGGTTTGCATCGCCGGCTGCGCGACCTGCGGGAGCGTCGAGCCTTTCCAATCCACCGCCGCCGCGTCGCCGATGACGAAGACCTCCGGACGTCCCGGAAGCTGCAGCGTCGCTCCGACGGGGACGCGTCCGCCGCGGTCGAGCTCCGCGCCGAGCCCTTCGAGGATCGACGAGGGCCGGATCCCGGCGGCCCAGATGAGGGTCTTCGCGGGGATCACCTCGCCCCCGCGCAGGTAGACCTTCTCCCCGTCGTAGTTCTCGACCACGTGCTCGAGGCGGACCTCGACGCGCTTGGCGTCGAGCGAGTGCATCGCCGCGCGGCTGAGGTCGGCGGGGAACCCCGAGAGGATCCGATCGCCCGCCTCGAGGAGGACGATGCGCACGCGGTCGAGGTCGAGCCGGCGGAAGTCGCGCGCGAGGACGAGGCGCACGAGCTCCGCGAACGCCCCCGCCATCTCGACCCCCGTGGGGCCGCCGCCGACGACGACGAGCGTCAGCCAGGCGTTGCGCGCCGTCACGTCCTTCTCGAGCGACGCGCGCTCCACGCAGTACATGACGTGGTTGCGGATCCTGCGGGCGTCGTTGAGATCCTTGAGTCCGAGGCCGTGGGCCCGGACGTCGTCGAGGCCGAAGAAATTCGTCTCGGCGCCGATCCCGACGACCAGGAAGTCGTACGGAACGTCGCCGTCGGTGGTCTTCACGACCTTCGCGGCGACGTCGAATCCGCGGATCTCGGACAGGCGGAACTCGAGGTTTTTCTGCCGGCGGAGGATCGTGCGCACGGGGTACGCGATGTCGGCGGGGTTAAGCCCCGCGACCGCCACCTGGTACAGCAACGGCTGGAAGAGGTGATAGTTGTTGCGGTCGATCAGCACGACGTCGACCGGCGCCTTCGCGAGCGCGCGCGCCGCGCCCAGCCCGCCGAATCCCGCACCGACGACCACGACCCGCGGACGCCCGGTGTCCTTCACGGCGTCATCGCCTCGCGCACGAGGGCCTCCTGTTCGGCGGCGTGGCGTCGATACGAGCCCGTCGCGGGGCTGGGATTGCGGGGGCGACCCGCGAAACGCAGCGGTACGCCCACGGGGATCTGCGGCGCCGCGCGCTCCGCCACGAACGACCACGCGCCCATGTTCCTCGGCTCCTCCTGGGCCCACACCACGTCGGCGAGACCGGGATAACGCCGCAGCACCTCCGCGAGCCGCGAGCCGGGCCACGGATAGAGCTGCTCGACGCGCACGAGGGCGACCGCCGCCGCATCGCGCTCGCGCCGGTGCGCCTCGAGGTCGTAGGCGACCTTCCCCGAGCACAGGACCACGCGCGTGACCGCGAGCGGGTCGGCCGAAGGGTCGTCGATCACCTCGCGGAAGCCGCCGCCGGCCAACTCGCCCGCCGCGGAGACGGCGTCCTTGTGCCGCAGCAGGCTCTTCGGCGTGAAGACGACGAGGGGCTTGCGCTCCGGGTCGAGGGCCTGACGCCGGAGCAGGTGGAAATACTGCGCCGGGGTCGTCGGGTTGGCGACACGCAGGTTCCCGCGGGCGCACAACTGGAGGAAACGCTCGATGCGCGCGGAGGAGTGCTCGGGGCCCTGGCCCTCGTAGCCGTGGGGGAGCAGGAGCGTCAGGCCGCTTCGCTGCCCCCACTTTTCCTCGGCGGAGGCCAGGAACTGGTCGATCACGATCTGGCCGCCGTTGACGAAGTCGCCGAACTGCGCCTCCCAGAGGACGAGCGCGTCGGGGCGCGCGACGCTGTACCCGTAGTCGAACCCGAGGACCGCGAACTCCGAGAGCAGACTGTCGTGCACCCGGAACTCGGCCTGGCCCTCCCGCAGTTGCGCGAGGGGGGTGTGGGCCGCCTCGGTCTCGAAGTCGTAGAGGATCGCGTGGCGCTGGCTGAAGGTGCCGCGTCCGGAATCCTGACCGCCCAGCCGCACCGGCGTGCCGTCGAGGACGAGGGTTCCGAGGGCGAGCGCCTCGGCGAGGGCCCAGTCGATACGGTCCCCCTCGAAGGTCTCGCGGCGCCGCGCGAGCTGTTTTCCGAGCTTGGGGTGGATCGTGAACCCCGGCGGAACGCGGTCGAGGCCGTCGAGCACCTCGACCAGGGCGTCGCGTCCGGCGGCGGTCGCGACGGGCGGCCGCGCGGCCCCCTCCACGTCCTCGCGGTCGGCGGGGACGGCGACCGGTCCTTCGGCGCGGGCGAGGCGCACCTCCTCGTGGGCCAGGCGCAGCCGCTCCTGGAAGTCGCGCAGGGCCCCTTCCGCTTCCTCGGGAGAAAGATCGCCCCGCCGGAGGAGCGCCTCCGTGTAGAGCTTGCGCACGGAGCGCTGGCGCTCGATCTTCGCGTACAGCCGCGGGTTCGTGTACGACGGGTCGTCCCCCTCGTTGTGCCCCCACCGCCGGTAACAGACGAGGTCGATCACCACGTCGCGCTTGAACGCGTTGCGGAATGCGAGCGCGAGCCGCGTCACGCGGACCGCCTCCTCGGGGAGGTCGCCGTTCACGTGGAAGATCGGTGCCTGCACGGTGCGCGCGACGTCGGTGGCGTAGGGGGACGAGCGCGCGTCGCGCGGGCCGGTCGTGAATCCGATCTGGTTGTTCACGACGACGTGCACGGTGCCGCCGGTGCGGTATCCCTTGAGCTGGGAGAGGTTGAGCGTCTCGGCGACGACCCCCTGGCCGGCGAAGGCGCCGTCGCCGTGGATCAGCACCGGGAGCACCTTGAGATGCTCCGCGTCTCCCATCGCGTCCTGCCGCGCGCGGGCCATCCCCTCGACGACCGGGTCGACCGCCTCGAGGTGGCTCGGATTCGACGCGAGGGTCAGCGCGACGTCGCGCCCCCCGGACCCGCGATGCACCCCCGTCGCGCCGAGGTGGTACTTCACGTCCCCCGAGCCCTGCACGCTCGTGGGGTCGACCTCCCCCTCGAACTCCCGGAAGATCGCGCCGTACGACTTCCCGACCACGTTGCACAGCACGTTGAGGCGGCCGCGGTGAGCCATCCCGATCACCGCCTCGACGATCCCCGCCTCGGCGGCGTCGTCGAGGAGCACGTCGAGCATCGGCACGAGCGTCTCGGCCCCCTCGAGGGAGAAACGCTTGTGGCCGACGTAGGT
>DASVAW010000021.1 GCA_036376135.1 Candidatus Polarisedimenticolaceae bacterium
GCCGCGAAATGGCCGAACCCGTCGGAGTCGTTCTCCTGGACCACCTTCTCGACGAGGTCGACGGCCTCCGCGCCGCGGTCGAGCCGCGCGAGCAGGAGCGCGCGGAGGATGCGCCCCTCCCGATCCTCCATCGCGTGCCGCTCCCGCCGCTCGCAGTCCGAAAGCGCCGCCGCATAGGCGCGCCGGGCGTCCTCGGGGCGGTTCGAGGCGGCGTACGCGTCGGCGAGGTTGCGCTTGTGCTCGGGGACGCCGGGGGCGAGCTCGACGGCGCGCGCGTAGGCCTCGATCGCCTCCGGCATCCGGTCGAGGAAGTAGAGCGCGGTGCCGAGGTTCGACGCCGCGTCCGCGTCGGGCCGGGAGGCGAGGATCTTCCGGTAGAGCGGGACCGCGTCGAGCCAGCGCCCCGAGTAGAGGTAGATCGACGCGAGGTTGTTCATCGCCGACGGGTGGTCCGGCTGGTACTCGAGCACCTTGAGGTACTCCGCCGCGGCCTCGTCCCGCTTCCCGAGCCGGACGAGCTCGTACCCGAGGACGCTGCGGGCGAAGATGTGGCCGCCCGGGACCCCGGTTCCCGCCCGCAGCGTCTCGAGCCCACGGTCGACCTGCTTGAGGCCGATCTGCGCCCGTCCTTCCAGGACGAACCCCTCCCACGATTCCGGAGAGGCGGCGCGACCCCGGATCGCCGCATCGAGGGCGCCGTTCCAGTCCTCGCGGGCCAAGCGCATCCACGCCCGGGCGAACCAGGCTTCCGCGAGCCCCTCGTCGGCGGCGAGGGCCTGCGCCGCGAGCGTCTCGATCTCGTCCGCGTGCGCCGGGTTCCGGTCGAGCTGCTGCAGTCTCGCCACGCAGAGCGCGACGTGCGCCTGCAGCGCGGGGTTCGCGGACTCCAGGGCCAGCGCGCGTCTCGCCAACTCCACCGCGGCGTTCACGTTCTCCGGGCTCGTCCCCCGGGCGAGATAGACCTCGGACTGGTCGAGCAGGCGCTGCGCCTCCGCGTTCGCGATCGGCCATCGCTCGCCCCCGAGATCCCACCACCTCGCGATCCCCCACGCCGCCACGGCGAGCAGCGCCGCCACCAGGGCGACCGCGACTCCTCTCCATGGGACGCCTCGAGGGCCGAGCGCCTGCCGCACGACGCGCGTGGAGTGCCCCGCCTGCAGATGCTCGAGGGCGGTCGCGACGGCGGCCGCACTGCGCGGGCGCCGTGCAGGCTCCTTGGCGAGGCAGCGGTGCACGATCTCCGCGAATCCCGCCGGGAGATCGGGGCGGTGGGAGCGCAGGGACTTCGGATCGTCGTGGAGGATCGCGGCCGCGGTCGCGAGCACCGACGATTGGGTGAACGGGGGCGTCCCCGTCGCCGCCTCGTACAGGACGGTGCCGAGGGAGAACAGATCCGAACGGCCGTCCTGCGCCTCCCCCCGCGCCTGCTCCGGGCTCATGTAGGCGACCGTGCCCGCGGCGTAGCCGGTGCGCGTGAGGCGATCCTCCTCGGAGGCCGCGGTATCCCCCTCCGAGTCGGAGACGAGCCCGGAGACGCGCAGCGCCAGCCCGAAGTCCACGACCTTCGCGGTGCCGTGTTCGTCGACGAGGATGTTGCTCGGCTTGATGTCGCGGTGCACGACGCCGCGGGCGTGCGCCGCCTCCAGGGCGCGCGCGACCTGGCTCCCGATCCGCGTGAGCGCGTCCACGGGGAGCGGGCCCTCGAGCAGCCGTCTCGAGAGCGGCGTCCCGTGCACGTACTCCAGTGTGATGAAAAACAGCCCGTCGACCTCGCCGATGTCGTGCACGGCGGCGACGTTGGGGTGCGCGATCTGGGAGGCCGCCCTCGCCTCGCGGAACATCCGCTCGCGCGCCACGGGATCGTCCGCGGCCTCCGAGGAGAGGACCTTCAGGGCCACCGCCCGGCCGAGCCTCTCGTCCTCGGCGAGGAAGACGCGCCCCATCCCCCCTTCGCCGAGGAGCTTTCGGATCCGGTACGGCCCGAGGGATCCGCCGGGCTGCAGCCGGTCGTTGGGCAAGTTCCCCTCCCGCGGCGCGATTCTACGTCCGCCCCGCTCGCAGGCGCTCCCACGACGCCACGACGGCGGAGCGCAGCCGTTCGGTCGTCTCGGTGTACGACGCCTCCCCCGCTCCCGCGGCCCGCAGGGGCTCGCCGAACTCCACTCGCACGCGCGCGCGGCGGTGCGGGAGGAGCGCGCCCCAGCGGAACGGCCGATGCGGCGGCCACAACGCGTCCACCCCGTCGAGGGCGACCGGAACGATCGGAACGTCCAGATGCCGGGCCAGGATCGCCGCTCCCTTCTTGAAGGCCTTCGGCGCGCCGTCCACCGAGCGTTCCCCTTCCGGGAAGAGGATCAGGACCTTGCCGTGCCGCAGTCCCCAGGCCCCCGCCTTCATCGCGCGAACGAGATGCGCGTCGGGATCGACCGGCACGACGTGGAGGGCGCGGGCGGCCCGGAGCCGCCACGTGGAGCGGAAGTACTCGCTCGCGCCGACGAAGAACATCCTCCGGAAGACGCGGTACGGGAGCGCTCCCGCGAGCAGGAAGACGTCGAGATAGCTCTGGTGGTTCGGGCAGATCACGAACGCCCCGGACGCCGGGAGCCGCTCGACGCCCGAGGCGCGGAACCCCGTGGCGATCGCGGCGGCCGCGCGCAACGCGCGGGTCAGGACGAACCACCCGATCGTCTGCAGGCGGCGCGGCTTCAGCAGCGCCGTCAGCGTCGGATCGTCCTCGGGAAGCTCCCCGAACAGCCGGTCCCAGGCGAGCCCGGGTTCCCCCGCGTCGATCCCGTCCCCCGCGGCCTCGAGTACCGCCCGGATCAGCTCGCCGAGCGTGTAGATGCGTGCGGCGGTCTCGTCGGCGATCCGCCCGCCCGCCGCGTGCTCGAGCCGCGTCCGCAATTCGACCCGCTCCATGGAGTCGAGGCCGAGGTCGAGCTCGAGGTTCGACTCCGGCGCGAGCGTGGAGCCCGGCTTCGCGACCTCCGCGACGACCTCGAGCAGCGCGATCGCCTCCGGTTCCCACCCCGCGGCGATCGTCGGCGGCGCGGCGGGGGGCGGGGACGACGCGGAGCGCGCGCGGACCTCGCGCTCGATCTCGAAGCGCCGGAGCTTGCGGGTCGTGGTGCGCGGAAGGTCCTCGAGCCTCAGGTCGTAGGAGAGCACCCGCTTGTGGCTCGGGAGCTCGAGGGAGGCCTTCTCGATCTCCCACCGGATCTGCACGTTCATGTTGACGATCCGGTGCGCGCGCATCACCTCCTGGTCGGGGACGACGACGGCGTGCAGGCGCTCGGCAACCGGGTCGCCGGGGCGCGCGAGGGGAACGACGCACAGCTCCTTGATGAACGGCGACTTCAGGTACGCGGCCTCCACCTCTTCCGGGTAGATGTTCTTCCCGGACGCGAGGATGATCACGTCCTTGCTGCGGCCGGTGACGTGCAGCGCTCCGCGGTCGTCGAGAAACCCGAGATCGCCGGTGTGCAGCCACCCGCCGCGCAGCGTCGCCGCGTTCGCGTCCGGACGGTTCCAGTAGCCGCGCATCACGATCGGACCGCGGAGGAGCACCTCCCCGTCCCCCGCCTCGCTCTCGCGCGGGGCGATCCGCACCTCGACCCCCGGGAGCGGCCGGCCGACCCCGCCGTCGCCGGGCCGCGTGATCGTCGCCGCCCCGGCGCACTCCGTCAGCCCGTACGCCTCGAGCACGTCGATCCCCAGGCGCGCGAGGTCGCGCCCCACGGCCGGGTCGAAGCGGGAGCCTCCGGTCACGAGCAGGCGCATCCGCGGGCCGAGCGCCGCGTGCACGCGGCCGAAGAGGAACCGGCCCGCGTTGATCCCGAACGTCCCGCGCAGCGCGCCGTGCGCGGCGCGAAGGGCGCGGAAGATCGCGCGGGCGGCGGCGCCGCGCCTGGCGACCTCCTGCTCGACCCGCTGGTGGATCAGGTAGAAGAACTGCGGGACGCAGCAGAACGCGGTGATCCCGCGCTCGGCGAGCGCACGCGACAGCTCGGCGGAGTTCACCGTCTCGAGGAAGACCACGCGCGCGCCGACCGCGAAGGGGAGGAGCAGGTTGGCGAGCAGCGCCAGCGCGTGGAAGAGGGGCAGCACGCTCAGGACGACGTCGGTCTCGTCCACGGTCACGACGGAGAATGCCGCCTCGCGCTCGGCGACCAGGTTGGCGTGCGTGAGCACGACCCCCTTGGGATCGGCGGTGGTCCCCGAGGTGTAGAGGATCACCGCGGGTGCATCGGGGGTCGACGCGTGCGGCGGCGGGAGGGGACCGTCGGCCTCGACGGGGAGACCCTCGACGGGAACCCCCGGGACCGCCGCGCGCGCCGCCTCGATCCCGCGCGGCCCCGCGAGGAGCACGCGCGCGCCGCAATCCGCGACGACGGTGGCGATCTGCGCCGGGCGGTAGTTCGTGTCGAGCGGGACGGCGACCGCCCCGAGCCGCTGGATGCCGAGGAAGGCGGCGCACCATCGGGCGTCGTTGTCGGCGAGCAGCGCAACGCGGTCGCCCGGGGTCACCCCCAGGACGGACAGGCGCCCGGCCACCCGCGCGCCCATGGCGTCGAGCTCGCGGTACGTCACCCGCTCGAGCGCGTCGGCCCGCTGGAGCTCGACGGCGACGCGGTCCGGGAACCGCGCCGCCGTCGCCGCGAACAGGGCGTACAGGTGCTCCATCCCCTCTCCGGGGTGGAGTCTAGCCCGGTCCTACTTCGGTTCCCCGCGGAAACTCTCGCGTCCCTTGTGCTCGACCGGCCCGAAGGCCGGCTTGACCGGCGGGTTCTTCGCGTGCAGCGCGAGCACCTCCGCGATCCCGCGGTCGAGCTGCGCGTCGACCCCCTTCGCGAGCTCCTGGGGAAGATTGGGGACCACGATGTCCGGGATGACGCCGCGGTTCTCGAGCCCCCAGCCGTTCTTCGGGTCCCACCACGCGAACTCGGGGTGGGTGACCATCCCGCCGTCGACCAGCGGCTTGTCGCCGCGGATGCCGACGACGCCGCCCCACGAGCGCATGCCGATCACCGGGGCGAGTTTCTCGAGCTGCACCGAGTGCGGGAAGATGTCTCCGTCGGAACCGGCGAACTCGTTGGTGAGGACGACGAACGGGCCGTTGAGCACGCGGGCCGGGTAGGTCGAGATCCCGCCGCCGCGCGACCGGTCGAAGCTGACGACCTTGCGACGCAGCCGTTCGAGGAGCATCTGCGACACCGCACCCCCGCCGTTCCAGCGGATGTCGACGACGAGCCCTTCCTTGTCGAGCTGCGGGTAGAACCACGTGTTGAACCGCACGAGCCCGTCGATCCACATGTCGGGAACGTGGAGGTAGCCGATCTTGCCGCCGGTCTTCGAGGCGACGTATTCGCGATTGCGCCGGACCCAGTCGGCGTAGCGCAACCCGCCGTCGCCGGGCATCGGGACGACCACGACCTCCCGGGAGCCGGCGGTCTCGGGCTTCGCGTTCACCGTCAGGACGACGCGTTTGCCGGCGAGCGCCTCGAGGTGCGCCTCGAAGGGGAGCCCGGCCTCGAAGGGACGGTGGTTGACGGCGAGGAGGTAGTCGCCCTCCTTCACGCCCACCCCCGGCTCGTCGAGCGGCGAGCGCACGTTGTCCGCCGGATCCCCGCGGTAGATGCGGGCGACCTTGAAGGCCGTCCCTTCGCGCTCGAGATCGGCGCCGAGCAGTCCGGTGGGAACGCCGCGCGGCTCGACCCCCTGGTCGCCGCCCCAGGTGTACGTGTGCGACGTCGCGAGCTCCCCGATGACCTCCCCGATCAGGTCGCGCAGGTCGTCCCGGATCGACAGGCGCGGGAGGAGCGTCGCGTACCGGTCGCGGATCCCCTTCCAGTCGAGGCCGCCCATCCCCGGATCCCAGTAGAAGTCGCGCATCTCGCGCCAGGCCTGGTGGTAGATCTGCGCCCACTCCTCGCGCGGGTCGAGCTCCACCACGACGCCGGAGAGATCGACCGCGGCCTCGCCGAGGGCATCCGGCGCCGGCGGCGCGTCGGCGCCGACGACGAACACCTCACCGGGCTTCTTCATGATCGCGATCTTCCCGCCCTTCGCCGCGAGCACCGCGTCGGAGATCCCCTCCATGAACGGCTTCGCCTTCTTCTTCTCGAGGTCGAAGATCATCAGGGTCGCTTCGGGCCCTGCTTCCTCGAAGAGGCCGGGCTGCTCCGCCATGCCCTTGGGCGGCAAGGCGGCCCAGAAGACCGCCTTCGCGGTCGCGAACATCCCGACGTAGTAGCCGCGGTCCACCGGGAAGGCGACGATGCGGTCGGCGATCCCGTCGAGGTCGATCGCGACGGGCTTCGGAGGTTCGTCCTTCTTGGCTTCGTCCCCCTTCTTCTTGTCCTCGTCCTTCTTCTTGCCCTCCTCTTTCTTCTTCTCGTCGTCCTTGGGGGGCAGCCCCGCGAGCTCCGCGAAGGGGTTCGGCACGTCCCTGCGCAGCGCGACGGCGAAGGGTTTGGTCTGCCGGTAGTCGACGTTGTTCCAGTCGACGTTCCCGACGATCGGGTTCGTGAAGCGGTCGCTGAGGAAGTAGAGGTAGCGGCCGTCCGGGTCCCACGCCGGCGAATGGTCGTTCGTGGTCGCCGTGGTCACGCGCACGACCTTCGCCCCGGTCGTGTCGTAGACGAAGATCGACGCGTAGTCGTTGTCCTCGACCTTGGAGTACGCCAGCCAGCGCCCGTCGGGGCTCCAGGCGTAGCCACGGATCTCGGCCTGGTTCGAGCGATCGACCTTCACCGGAGCGCCGCCCGCGGCCGGGATCACCCACAGGGTCTGCGTGCCGTCGGAGTAGGCGATCCACTTCCCGTCGGGGGACGGGGCCGGAGCGAAGTGCCAGCTCCCCTCGGCCGGCGGCTTGACCGTCTTCGCGTCGCCGCGTCCCCACGCGTCGATCGTGCGAATCTCCTCCTCGCGGGAGGCGTCGGTGACGTACACGATCGACTTCCCGTCGTGGGAGAACGACGCCGCGCGCTCGCGCGCGCCGCTTCCGCGGGTGACGGGGAGGGTGACGCCCTTCTTGACCGGGACCGAGAAGATCTCGCCCCGGGTGACGATCGCCAGGCGCTCGCCGTCGGGGGAGAGGTCCAGCCCGCTCATGAAGCGCACCGCGTCCGAGTACCGGACCCGCGCGAGAACGCGGTCGCTCGGGAGGTCGATCGCGACCTTCGCCTGCTTCCCGGAGGCCGGGTCGAAGACGTGCACGTCGCCGGCGAGGACGAACGCGATGCGCCCGTCGGGGGCCATCGAAGGCGTGCGGACGTCCCACGGCGCGACGTCGGTCTGCCGCTTGCGGTCGGAGCCGTCGGGGAGCATCGACCAGAGGTTCGCGGTCCCCCCCTTGTCGCTGAGGAACCAGACCCGGCCGCCGTGCCACATCGGGAAGGCGTCGGTTCCCTCGAAGTTCGTCACGTTCTTGAAGTCGGCCTTCGACGGATCGCCGACCCAGATGTCGGAGGCGGTGCCGCCGCGATACCGCTTCCAGGTGAAGTTCTCCGTGACCGTGCGCGTGAACGCCCACCTTCCGGTCGAGGGCTCGATCGCGAGCCGCCCCGCCCATCCGAGCGGGAGCTTCGACGCGTCGCCCCCTCCGGCGGGGATCTGGAAGAGCTCCGGGTCGCCGTGGGGCATCTCGCGATTGCTCCGGACGAGAATGAACTTCCCGTCGGGGGTCCAGCCGACGACGAGGTCCGCGGCCGGGTGCCAGGTCAGCCGCCTGGGCTCGCCGCCAGCGATCGGCACGACGAACGCGTCGGCGTTGCCGTCGTAGGCGCCCGTGAACGCGACCCACTTCCCGTCGGGGGAGATGGCGGGGAACGACTCGAACCCCGGGTGCACGGTGAGGCGCCGCGCGACGCCCCCCTTGGCGCTCGCCGTCCAGAGGTCGCCCTCCGCGGCGAAAACGATCGTGTCGCCGTTCAGGACGGGTTGGCGAAGGTAACCCTCCGCCGGAAAAGCGGACGTGGCGAAAAGGAACGCGAGCGCGATCCCAAGTCGGCGCATGAAACCCTCCTCCGAGGCCGGGTACGAAGGAGGGATGTTACGCGCGGGCACCAACCCCGGTTGCCGTTGGACGACTCTTTGTTGCAGGGAGACGGTGTTCTCGGGGGGGCGAGCGCCGTGGAGTCGGGCTTCGAGGGCGGAACCGCCATCGGCTACGATGCGCGCGTGCGCCGCCTGATCCGCTGCCCCTCCTGCAACCGCCAGTACGACGCGACCGCTCGCGCCGCCGGCGACTTCGTCCGCTGCCGTTGCGGGAGCCGCGTCCCGGTCGGCGGAGACCCTCCCCGCGACGCCGCGGTCGTCCGCTGTGCGTCGTGCGGCGCCCCGCGGGAGGGGGCCGCTCCGGCGTGCCGATACTGCGGCTCCGACTTCACCATTCACGAGCAGGACCTCCTGACGATCTGCCCCGCGTGCCTCGCGCGGATCTCGAGCAAGGCGCGGTATTGCCACCACTGCGCCACCGCGATCGCCCCGGAAGAGATCGGCGGGGAGGAGACCGAGCGGCACTGCCCCGCCTGCGGAGACGGGAAGCGCCTGCGTTCCCGCGCGCTCGGCGCCGAGGGGATCTCGGTCCTCGAGTGCGTGCGCTGCGCGGGGTTGTGGCTTTCGACCGAGGCGTTCCAGGCCCTTCGCGACCGGACGCTGCAGGCGACGGATCCGTCCCCCGACCCGGCGACCGTGCGCGCGGAAACGCGGCGCCGGGCGAACCCGACCCCCGCGAAGGGGCGGATGTACCGGAAGTGCCCCGTCTGCGCGGAGCTGATGACCCGGATCAACTACGCGAAGCGAAGCGGGATCCTGCTCGACCGGTGCGCGCTGCACGGGATCTGGTTCGACGCGCAGGAGCTCGAGGCCGCCCTTCGCTGGATTCGCATCGGCGGGGAGCGGCTCGCCAGGGAACGGGACCTCCGCGAGGAGCGGGAGCGGGAATCGCTCCGGCGGTTCCGGGTCGAGCCGAAGGACCCGAACGACCCGCGCGCGGACACGAACGCGTGGGGCGAGGAGCGGCACAACGTCGTGCCCTGGATTCTCGGGAAGCTCTTCGGCTGAGCTAGGTCCCCAGCCGTTTCTCCAGGGCCTGCACCACGGTCTTCACGATCTTGACCCGTGCGTGGAGCTTGTCGTTCGCCTCGACGATCGTCCACGGCGCGTAGACGGTCGACGTCCGCCGCAGCATGTCCGAGACCGCCTCGAGGTACGGCGGCCACTTCGCGCGGTTGCGCCAGTCCTCGTCCACGATCTTGAAGTTCTTGATCGGGGAGGCCTCGCGCTCGCGGAATCGGCGGAGCTGCTCGTCCGGGCCGATGTGCAGCCAGAACTTGACGATCGCGCACCCGGAGTCGTGCAGGGCCTGCTCGAACTCGTTGATCTCCTCGTAGGCCCGACGCCACTCCGCCTCGGAGCAGAACCCTTCGACGCGCTCCACGAGCACGCGCCCGTACCAGCTGCGATCGAAGATCCCGAAGTGCCCCGCCTTGGGGAGCTGGTCCCAGAACCGCCAGAGGTAGTGGCGCTGCGCCGCGGCCCCCTCGGGCTTCGCAATGGGGATCACCGCGTACCCGCGCGGGTCGAGGTGCTCGGTCAGCCGCTTGATCGCGCCGCCCTTGCCCGCGGCGTCCCATCCCTCGAAGACGACGACGAGGGGTGCGCGCTCGACGTAGCAGCGGAACTCCAGCTCGCGCAGGCGCTCCTGCGCGGCCTTGAGCTCCTTCGCGTACCGGCTGCGCGGGAGCTTCGCCGAGAGGTCCACGCGGGCGAGGGGCGAGTCGCCCGGAATCGCCGGCGGCCGCTTCAGCGGATCGGCGTGCCGCTTCCCCTTCGGCGCCCGCTTCATCTGCGCCGGCGTCAACGGCTCGGGCGGAGTGATCCCGCGCGCCATCAGCGCCCGCCGCATCGCGGCGATCGTCTCCCTCAGGATCTTCACGCGGCGGAAGCGTTGCTCCTCCGCCTCCACGAGGACCCACGGCGCGTTGTGGGTGTTGGTGAGGGCGAGGGTCTCCTCGACGACGGCGACGACCTTCTTGTACTTCAGCCGGCCGAGGCCGAGGGGCTCGCGGGTGCGCCAGCGCTGGTACGGCTCCTTCTCCCACGCCTTCAGGCGCCGGCGATGCTCCTTGCGCGAGACGTGGAGCCAGAACTTCACGACGAGCATCCCGTCGTCGGTGAGCTGCCGCTCGAAATCCTTGGCGTCGTCGACGGCGCGCTCCCAGCGCGGGCGGTCGAGCGCCCCGTCGAGCCGGGCGATCGTGAGGTCGTGGTACCAGGAGCGGTCGAAGATCGTCATCTCGTTCCGGGCCGGAAGCCTCCGCCAGAAGCGCCACAGGGTCGGACGCATCGCCTCGTCCTCGCTCGGCTGGCGCGGGGCGAACACCTTGAAGCCGCGCGGGTCCATGTGCTCGACGAGGGTCGCGATCGCGTCCCCCTTGCCCGCGCCGTCCCATCCTTCGAAAACGAGCATCACCGGGAGCCCCGCCTCCCGGGCGGCGCGCTGGAGCAGGCCGAGCTCCAGGCCCGACCGCTCGATCGCGTTCCTGTAATCGGATTTCGGCAGCCGGAGCCGGAGATCGAGCGTTTCGAGCATCGTTCGGCCTCTCCCCGGAGCGAAAGCTAGGAGGAAGCGCGTCCGGGCGCAACGGGACTTTTTCCGATCCGGGCCTAGATTCGGGCGGAGAACCGGGAGGAGTCGCCGTGATCCTGCTGCCGATCGGCCACGAAGAGGAAGGGACGCGTCGTCTGCCATGGGTGACGTTCGGGATCATGATCCTGTGCGTGCTCGCGTTCGTCGCGACGGGATTCGGGGGCTCGCGCTCGGAGTTCGAGGCGATCGACGCGACCGAGGAGGCCGCGGAGTACTGGATCGAGCATCCGTACCTGCGCCTGGATCCGCGCCTCGAGGCGACGATGCACGGCCCCGGCACGCGCAAGGACGCGCGCGAGGCCTTCCAGGAGGGGATGAAAACCTTCTCGGAGGCGCCGGACGACCCGGAGACGCTCGCCGCCGAGCAGGCGGAGCTCGACCGGCTCACGCAGGTGGCGATGAACACCTCCCCCGCGCATCCCTTCTACCGCTTCGGGCTCGTCCCGGCGAAGTTCTCGTTCGTCGCGTTGTTCACGCACATGTTCCTCCACGCCGGGTGGCTGCACCTGCTCGGCAACCTGTTCATCCTCTACCTCGCCGGGCCGTTCGTGGAGGACGTCTGGGGGCGCCCCCTCTACGCGGCGTTCTACGCGGCGTGCGGCGTCGTCGCCGCGCTGAGCTTCGCGCTCCCGCACCTCGGCGTGAACGAGCCGATGGTCGGAGCGTCGGGCGCGATCGCGGGAGTCATGGGGGCCTTCGCCGTGCGTTACGCCGGAACCAAGGTCCACATGTTCTGGGCGGTCGGGTTGTGGATGCGCGGGACCTTCTGGGCGCCGGCCTGGGTGATGCTCGGGATCTGGTTCGCGCAGCAGGTCTTTTACGCCGTGCTCACGCACGGCAGCGCCGGCGAGGCGGGCGGGGGCGTGGCCTTCCTCGCCCACGTCGGCGGATTCGTCGCGGGCGCCGGGATCGCGTTCGGCATGAAACGGCTGCGCGCGGAGGAGCGGTGGCTCGCCGACGCGATCGACGCCAAGGCGAACAAACGCCTCGTCGACAACGCCGAGGTCGCCCAGGCCCTCGAGCTCGCGGCGGCGGGGAACGCCGCGGGCGCCTACGCGCGCCTGGAGGCCGAGGTACGTCGCGCCCCCGCCAACGGCGATGCCGTGCTCGCGTGGTGGTCCGTGGCGATCGAGCTCGAGCGGGCCCGCGACGCCGCGCCCGCGATGGCGCGCCTCGTCCAGGAGGAGGCGCGGCGAGGTCAGGTCGACCTCGCGATCGATCACTGGCTCGAGCTGCGCGAGAAGGTCCCCGGCGTCGCCGTCGAGCCGCTCACCCTCGTGCGCCTGGCCGGCGTGCTCGGTGAGCGCGGCCACGCCAAGGAAGCGGTGGAAGCGCTCAAGCGCGCGCTGATGGCCGCGGGGAAGGCGCCGACGCCGGCGACGGCGCTGCGCATCGCCGCCGCCGCCGCGGATCTGGATCCGGCGGTCGCTCGCGCGGCGGTCCAGGTGGCGCTGTCGCGCCCCGACCTCGACGCCGCCGGTCGTCGCCAGGCCGAATCGCTCCGGGAGCGCCTGACTCCGGTCGCGCGCTAGCCGGCCCGGACGCGCGGACGCGGGCTCAGGCCCGCGCGAGCCTCGCGGCGAGCGCAGCCCCCGCGCGGGGGTGTGCGTCGAGGGCGTCGAGGAACGCCGTCTCCCGGCGGGCCGCCTTCGCCCGGACGACCGCCGCGAGCGCGCGGCGCTGCGCGGGCGTCCATGCGTCCATCCCGGGAAGGGACGCGACGACCGGGGCGAGGCGGCTCCACCAGGCGCGTTCGGTGGCGCTCCATCCGCGGAACGACCGCACGCCGCACGCCGCCTGCGCGCGATCCCCGGCGCCGGGATCCAGCGCGAGGCCCAGGCGCGGGGCGCGCGCGACCCAGGCCCGCGTCCCCGGCTCCGGCTCGAAATAGAGGTGGGAGGCCGCGAGCGCCTCGAGGGTGGGCGCCGTCGACCGGTGCCCCGGGTTCCGGCGCAGGCGATCGCGCTCCCGCGACTCGATCGCGCGCACCTCCGGGTCCTTCGGTCGAAACCCGAGCTTGCGGTAGAACCACCAGGCCCCCGACTCGATCCCCTCCGCGTTGCCGTGCCCCAGCTGGTACGGCTCGATCGAGAAGGCGCGCGCGCCGAACACCGCACGGGAAACGGCCAGCACCCGCGAGAAGACCCTCGCCGCGTCGAGCCCCCGGTACGTCGGGAAGGTGTTGAACGCCACCTCGGCGGCGGAGAGCAGGACGTCGGTCTGCACGTAGCCGATCGGAACGCCGTTGCGCACGGTGAGCCAGCCGTAGGCGGCCGGGAGCGGCAGGCGACGGTCCGGGAGCATCCCGATCAAGACGAAGCGCAGCCCGTCGCCGTCGTCGACGACGCGCACGTCCCCGGGGTTCCCCCAGGCGAACGCGTCCAGGTCGCGCGACCGCGTGACCATCGCCTCCCGGGCGAGGTCGATCAGGCGCTCCGCCTCGCGCGGCGGCACCGCGCGCACGGCGTGCGGCGGCCGTCGCATCTCCGTCACGAGATCGGGACGCCGCCCCGCGTGCGCCCCGCGGCCGAAGCTCGCCGTCCCTCCCGGAAGCCGCGCGAGGGTCCGGCTCGGGGCTCCGGGGCCGGCCTCCAGCACGTAGGCGGCGTCGATCCCGTCGTGCAGCGCCTCCTTGGGGCCCGGTCCGGCCTCGAGCGAGGCGAGCCGCCCGACGAGGTACGCGGCGTCGGTCGCGCGCCCGCGCAGCCGGTCGAGCGTCGCCCACGCCGACCCGTCGAACCGTTTCGCCGCTTCCGCCGCGACCGCCGGGAGCAAGGCGGGGAGCGCGGCGCGCAGACGCGGCTCGGGGTCGGGTGCCCGGCGGTCGTAACGCAGCCGGTCGGGCCAGCGCGAGGCGAGCCAGCGGGCCATCGGCCAGAAGAAGCGGTAGCGGATCGCCGTGCCCGCCAGACCACTGTCGCCGAGGGCCTCGCGGTGTCGCGCGAGGTCGCGACGCCGGGGGAACGCGACGAGCGCGCGCTCGACCGCGTCGAGGATCTCGCGGTCGTCGGGGTAGGCGCGAAGCCGGCAGAGCAGCTCGTGCAGGCGCAGGACCGAGGCCGCGCTCGGAAGCGTCGCCTTCGCGAGCCGGCGGACGAGCGCCAGCTTCTCGGCGGCCGTGTCCCCGTCGCTGCGATCGGCGATCGCCGCCAGGCGGCGGAGGTCGCGCGGCACGGGGTTCACCCGGCGCACTCCACCAGGACGCGGCCTCGCACGCGCCGATCGAGCAACGGCTCGAATTCCCCCAGGATCGACGCCAGGGGCACCACCTTCGAGACGATCGCCTCGAGGTCGCGCGGCTTCATCGGGCCGGCGAGCTGGTCCCACAGGGCGCGCCGCAACGGCATCGCGCAGTCCATCGAGCTGACCCCGAGGAGACTCACTCCGCGCAGGATGAACGGGAACACCGTCGTCCGGAGGTCGGGCCCGCCGGCGTTCCCGACCGACGCGACGCTCCCCCACGGCTTCACGTGCGGGAGCAGCGAGGAGAGCAGCGTGCCGCCGACGTTGTCCACGACGCCGCCGAAGCGGGCGCGCTCGAGCGCCTTCGAGCCGAGCCCCAGGCCTTCCGGAGTCGAGACCTCCGCCGCCCCGAGCCCGCGAAGGTACGCGTGGTGCTCCTTCCGCGACGAGACGCCGATCACCTCGTACCCGCGTGCGGCGAGAATCGCCACGGCGATCGAACCCACGCCCCCCGCCGCCCCGGTCACCACGATCGGCCCCGCCTCCGGCCGCTGCCCGATCGTCTCGAGGCGGTGGACCGCGAGCGCAGCGGAGAATCCCGCGGTCCCCAGCGCCATCGCCTCGCGCAGCTCGAGCCCCTCGGGCATCGGCACGACCCAGTCGGCGGGGACGCGCACGCGCTCGGCGAACCCGCCGTCCTGCGTCTCCCCCAGCCCCATCCCGGTGACGAGGACCGGCTGACCCTCGCGAAAACGCGGGTCCGACGAGGCGGCGACCGTGCCCGCGACATCGATCCCCGCGACGAGCGGAAGCCGCTTGAGGATCCGGCCCTTGCCGGTGACCGCGAGGGCGTCCTTGTAGTTGATCCCGGAGAAGGCGGCCCGGATCACCACCTCGCCGGGGCCGAGATCGTCGAGCTCGAGGCGCACGAGGCGACCCTCGACCCGATCCCCTTCCTGGAAGACACGACACGCGAGAAAGCTCAAGGCGACCTCCCGACCGGATGCCGCATGATACGGCCTCTCGACGGAGGAGGATCCATGAAGGCGATGGCGCTGGCGATCGCGGCCGGGTGCTGCTGGGGCATCGGCGAGGCGTGCACGAAATCGGTCCTGCACACGGGGAAGATCGGCCCCCTGACCGCGATCGCGGTGCGGTCGGCGATCGCGCTGCCGGTCCTCGGCCTGGCGTGGTGGATCGCGACGCACGGGATCGCGTTCGAGCCCCGCGGCGCCCTCAAGGCGCTCGGCGCCGCGGACCTCCTCAAGCTCGTGATCGGCTCGGGGCTCGTCGCGGGCGCCGGCGGGATGATCTGCTTCTACGGCGCGCTCAGCCTCGGCGACCTCTCGCAGGTGAAGCCCGTGGCCTTCACGGTCGCCCCCGCGCTCGCGACGCTTCTCGGGTGGCTCGTCCTCGGCGAGGGGATGTCGTGGCGGAAGGGAATCGCCGTCCTGCTCATCCTCGCCGGAGTGGTCCTGCTGACCGGAGGCGGCGTTGCGCGCCCTCGTTGAGGATCCCTACGCCCTCGCCGCCGAGCTCGGCCTGAAGGTCCCTCCCTCGGTGCTCGTCCGCGACGCCGCGCACGCCCGCGGCCTCGACCTCAAAACCCCGCGCGTCGTCGTGAAGGCCGTCTCCTCCGCCATCGTCCACAAGACCGAGGCCGGCGCCGTCGCGATCGTCCCCGCCGAACGCGCCGCGGAGGCGGTCGCCGCGATGGAGGCGAGGCTCGCGGCGTTCCCGGTCGAGGGGTACCGGATCTTCGCGTGCGTGGAGCACGAGCGATCGTTCGGGCGCGAGCTGCTGCTCGGGATGCGCTGGACCGAGGACTTCGGCCCGGTGGTCACCCTGGCGGCCGGCGGCGTGCACGCCGAGCACCTCGCGCGCTCGTTCGTCCCCGGCGCGGACGTCGCGATCCTCTCGCCGGTTCTGGCCGGCCCCGCGGTTCTCGAGCGGGCGCTGCGCGCCACCGCCGTCGGCCCGCTGCTGCTCGACGGGCTGCGCGGCCGCCCCCCGCTGATCGGGCGCGACGCGCTCCTCGATCTGCTGGCGCGCGCTCTCGCCTTCGCGCGGGAGAACCTCCCCGGGCGCATGCTGGACTTCGAGATCAATCCCCTCGTGGTGACCGACGACGGCCTCTTTGCCCTCGATGCCCGCGCCGCGGCGGGGCGGGCGCGCGGCGCGACGCCGCCCGAACGCCCGATCGAGAAGATCGGCCGGCTGCTCCGGCCGCGGTCGATCGCGATCGCGGGGGTCTCGTCGCGCCGGAACCCCGGGCGGGTGATCCTCGAGAACGTGCTCGCGGAGGGGTTCGACCCGGCACACGTCCGCGTGATCAAGCCGGGAGCGCGCGACATCGACGGCATCCCCTGCGTCCCGTCGGTCGCCGGACTCGAGCCGCCCGTCGATCTCCTCGTGTTGTCCGTCGACGCGGTCTCGGGCGTCGAGGCGATCGAGCAGGCCTGCGAGACCGGGCGCGCCGAGAGCGTCGTGCTCATCCCCGGCGGCCTGGGCGAGCGCGAGGGGACGGAGGCGCTCGAGTCCCGACTGCGCTCGGCGCTGGCGTCGGCCCGCGCCAGGGGGATCGGCCCGGTCGTCAACGGCGGCAACTGCCTGGGCGTGCGCTCGGCGCCGGGACGTTACGACACGATGTTCATTCCCGGCGTGAAGCTCGGCCGCGAGCCGCTCGAACGGCGCGAGGCCGCGGCGCCGCTGTCGGTCGTCTCGCAGAGCGGAGCGTTCGCGTGCGCGCGCGCCACGACCCTCGGCGGCGTCGAGCCGCGCCACCTGATCTCGATCGGCAATCAGATCGACCTCACCGCCGGCGACTACCTCCGCTGGCTGAAGGACGACGCCGGGACCGAGATCGTCGCCTGCTACGTCGAAGGCTTCCGCCCGCTCGACGGCGCGGCGTGGATCGAAGCCGCCGCCGGGATCGTCGCCTCGGGACGCGACGTGATCCTTTACCGCGCGGGGCGCACCGCCGAAGGCGCCGGCGCCGCCGCCTCCCACACCGCCGCGATCGCCGGGGACTTCGCGGTCCTTCGCGCCCTCGCGCGGCAGGCGGGCGTCGTGCTCGCCGAGACCGTCGAGGACTTCGACGATCTCGTGAGGTTGTTCGTCCGGTTGCGCGGACGTCGCCTCGCGGGAGCGCGGCTGGGCGCGATGTCCAACGCCGGCTTCGAATGCGTCGCGTTCGGCGACGCCCTCGGGCCCTTCGCGTTCGCCCGATTCGCCCCCGGGACGGCCTCCCGTCTCGCGGCGATCCTCGATCGCGCCCGCCTGTCCGGGATCGTCGCGCCGCACAACCCCTTCGACGCGACGCCGATCCTCCCCGACGCCCCGTTCGGCGAGGCGGTCGAGGCGATCCTCGACGATCCCGGCGTCGACGCGGCGATCGTGGGGTGCGTGCCGATGACGCCCGCGCTGGCCACGCTCGCGGCCGAGGGGGGGCCGGACGACGTCGCCTCCCGCCTCGGCTCGCTGTTCGCCGCGACGGCGAAGCCCTGGGTCGCGGTCGTGGACGGGGGCCCGCCCTACGACGCGATGCGCGCCCGGCTCGAGCGCGCCGGGATCCCGGTCTTCCGGACCGCCGACCGGGCCCTGCGCCTGCTGGGGCTGTGGGCCGAGGTCAGGATGCGCGCGGAGCGGCCGTCACCGCCTTGCTCTTGACCCGGTCCTTCTCGGTCAGGCCTTCGAGGATCTCGATCGAGATCCCGTCCGACAGCCCCGTCCGGACGTCGCGACGCTCGAAGCGCTGGGGCGCGGTCTCGACCTCGACCCAGGCCTGCGCCCCCTCGAACTTCAAGAGCCCCTCGTCGATGGCCAGGACCTTGTCCCGGCGATCGAGCACGATGTCGGCGTTCGCGCTGTAGTTCGCGCGGATCAGCGCCCCGGGGTCCTTCGAGAGCGCGGCGCGGATCTCGAACTGGATCGCGCCGTTCTCCTCCTTCCCCTTCGGGGCGATGTACTCGAGGGTCGCCGCGAAGCTCTTCCCCTCGATCGCGCCGATCGTGAGCACGAGGCTCATGCCGGGGCGGAGCTTTCCGACCTCGGATTCGTCGACCTTTCCCTCGAAGACGAGCTCGGACATGTCCGCCAGCGTCGCGACGGTGGTCCCGTCGTTGAAGGTGTTCGACTCGATCACCGACCGCCCCTCCTCCGCGGGGACGTCGAGGACCGTGCCGTCGACCGTCGCGCGGACGAGCGTGTTCGACGTGTCCCCCGCCCGCTTCGTCGTCCCCTTGAGCACGACGTCGAGCGTGTCGGTCGCCGCCTGGACCTCGGCGCGCGCCCTCGAGCGCTCGAGCTCCGTGCGGCGGAAGGTCTCGTCGGAGAGGATCCCCTCCTCGCGGAGCAGGCGCTGCCGCTCGAACTCCCGCTCGGCGTTCTCGAGGTCGATCCGCGCGCGCGCGACGCGGTTCTCCGCGGCGGCGAGGCTCGCCATGTTCGGCACGACGCGGATGCGCGCGAGGACGTCCCCGCGGCGCACGACGTCGCCCGGCTCCACGAGCAGCGCCTCCAGGATCCCCGACACCTGCGGCTTGATCTCGACCTCCTTGCGGGGGACGACGGAGCCGGTCGCCACCGTCTTGCTGACGATGTCGGTGACGAACGGGGACGCGGTCTCCCAGACCTCGGGGGGTTTCCGCGATTTCTTCCAGAGGTAGGCGATCGTGCCGACGAACACGGCGGCGAGCGCGAGCGCGGCCAGGACGGACAGCACCTTCTTCATGACGATCGAAGCGCCTCCACGGTGGGGACCTTCAGGGCGCGCCACGCGGGCATCAGCCCCGCGGCGATGCCGGACGCGATCAGGATGCCAAGCGCCTGCAGGGCGGTCGCGATCTCCACCCCGGGGCGCTTGAAGAACATCGAATCGGTGTTCGCGACCGCCGCCGCGACCCCGTCCATCGCGAGCATCCCCGACACGAGGCCGAGGTACCCCGCCGCGGCGGTGAGCAGCACCGCCTCGAGGACGATCTGGCTCGTGATCGCGAACGGCGTGGCCCCCACGGCGCGGCGCACACCGATCTCGTGCGTCCGCTCGCGGACGATGACGAGCATGATGTTGCTCACCCCGATGACTCCGGCGGCGAGCGTGCCGATGCCGACGATCCAGACCAGAAGGCGGATGCCCGTGAAGACGCCCGAGAACTTCCGGAACTCCTGCTCCAGGTTCCACGAGCCGAAGGCGCGGGCGTCGTCGGGGGAGACGGCGTGCCGGGCGCGCAGCAGCGCCTTCACCTTCTCCTCCGTCACCGTCGCGGGCACGTCGTCGCGAGACTTGATCGCGAGCCAGTCCACGCGGTTCCCGTAGTTGAAGGACTGCTGGAAGGTCGAGAAGGGGATGTAGATCGTCTGCGTCTCGCGATCGCCGCGCGTGCCGCTCTGGAGCGACTTGAAGACGCCGACCACCGTGAAGTAGACGCCCTGGATCCGGATCTCCTTCGAGAGGGGCGACTCGCCGCGCTCGAAGAGCAGCTCGCGGACCCGCGTGCCGATGACCGCGACCTTGCGGCGATCGGCGACGTCGATGGGGTTGAGGAAGCGCCCCTCCACCAGCGGCACCGTCTGGATGCGCGCGAGCTCGGGCACGTCCCCCATCACGCTGAAGCCGCCCGAGCGGTTCCGGCGCACCACGTTGTTGCCTCCGCCGAACCCGCCGAGCTGGTTGCGCGGCGCGACGATCTCGGCCTCCGGCACCTTCTGGCGCACGGCGGCGACGTCCGCGTCGGTGAGGTCGAGCTCGCGGCCGACCGGCATCCCCTTCCAGGGCTTCGTGGTGCGCTGGCTCCAGACGAACAGGCTGTTGGTGGCTCCCCCCGAGAATCCCTCCATCGCGCCGCGCTCGAGTCCGTTCCCCGAGCCCATCATCACCATCAGCAGGAAGATCCCCCAGAAGACTCCGAACGCGGTCAGGAGCGTCCGGACCTTGTTGCCCCGCAGCGCCTCCCAGATCTCGTGCCAGTGGTCGCGGTCGAGAACGCTCATTCGTCCCTCAACGCCTCGATCGGGCGGATCGCCGCGGCGCGACGGGCCGGAACGAACCCGGCGATCGCCCCGGCCCCCACGAGCAGGATCGTGGCCCAGATCGCGATGCCGAGGTCCACCTCGGGACGACGGAACATCTCCGCGCTCGTGAGCGCCCCCGAAGCCAGCTCGAGCGTCGCCACCCCGAGGACGAGCCCGAGGTAACCGGCGACGCCGGTGAGGAAGATCGACTCCTGCAGGATCATCCCGACGATCGACCCCGGCGTCGCTCCGAGCGCCTTGCGCACGCCGATCTCCTTGGTGCGCTCGCGCACGGCGATCATCATGATGTTGCTGACGCCGACGACCCCCGCGAAGATCGTCCCGATCCCGATCACCCAGACGAACAGCCGGATCCCGTTCATCACCCCGAGGATCCGCTGGAAGCCCTCGAAGTTGTTCCGGACGAAAACCGCCCGCGGGTCGTCGGGCTTGAAGTCGTGCCGCTTGGCCAGCCGGTCGCGGATCTCCCGAGCCATGCGATCGCTCTGCTCGAGGGTGGCGCCGCCGGTCGTGAGCATCATCTGCCCCAGCCGGTCGGCGCCGTTGAACGTGCGCTGCGCGGTCGAGATCGGGATGTAGATCTTCTGCATCTCGTTCTCGCCGCCCTCGTCCTCGAACACCCCGACGACCTGGAACGCGATGCCGTTGATCTCGAGGTACTCGCCGATGGCCGCGCCGTCCTTGAAGAGGTCGCGGGCCACGAGGCGACCGACGACGGCGACCTTGCGGAACTGCCGCACGTCGAGCTCGTTCAGGAACCGCCCGCGGGCCACGATCGTCTTCTCGACGAACCGGTGGTCGGGGTGCACGCACCGGACGTCGTACGAGCCGAACTCGCCGCGGTACGCGACGGTGAGATTGCCGCGGATCCAGAACCGCCCGCTCATGTACTCGACGCCGTCGACCCCGCGCCGGATCTCGTCGTAGTCGCCGTTGCGGAACTGGACGGTGCGCCCGGGCTGAAGCCCCTTCCAGGGGACGCTCGTCTGCCCGCTCGAGATCCAGACGCTGTTCACGGCGTCGTCGCGGAACTGGTACTCGACGCCGTTCCGGAGTCCCTGCCCCGAGCCCAGGAGCAGGATCAGCATGAAGATCCCCCAGGCCACGCTGAAGCCGGTGAGAAACGAGCGCAGCTTGTTCTTGCGAAGGGTGTCGAGGATCTCCTGCCAGGCGTCGACGTCAAACACGGGCGATCCTCGTCTCGTCGTGCTCGATCGTGCCGTCCTTGAGCCGGATGACGCGGTCGGTGCGCTCGGCGATGTCGCGCTCGTGCGTGACGATCACGATCGTCACCCCCGAGCGGTGCACCTCCCGCAGCAGGTCCATGACCTCGGACGACGTCTGCGAGTCCAGGGCCCCCGTCGGCTCGTCGGCGAGGATCACCTTCGGGTTCGAGATCAGGGCGCGGGCGATGGCGGTGCGCTGCTGCTGGCCCCCCGACATCTCGGCCGGGCGGTGCCCGGCCCAGGGGCCGAGCCCCACGCGCTCGAGATACTCCATCGCGAGGGCCTGCCGCTTCCGGCGGGCGACGCCCCGGTAGTACAGGGGAAGCGCGACGTTCTCCACCGCCGTCTTGAACGGGATGAGGTTGAACGACTGGAACACGAAGCCGATCCATTGCCGTCGGTAGATGGCGGCGCGGGTCTCGTTGAGGTCGCGGATCGGGGTGCCGTCGAGGTCGTAGGTCCCCTCGTCGTGGCGGTCGAGCAGGCCGACGATGTTCATCAGGGTCGACTTCCCCGAGCCCGAGGACCCCATCACGGAGACGAGCTCCCCGGCCCCGATCTCGAGGTCGATCCCCTTCAGCACGTGCAGGCGGTTCGCCCCCGCGCCGTAGGACTTGTGGAGTCCCCGCAGACGGATCAAGACTTCAATTCCTCCAGGATCGGTCGCCGAGGAACGAAGCAGTCTAAGGCTTGATCTGGAGCAATGCCTCCCGGCTTGCAGGCAGGGGTAAGTTCCGATCCGGGAGATCCGGAATGACGACCAAGGCCCGCCCCGACGACGTGCGTCTCGGAGTGCCCGCGATCGACGCGGAACACGAGGCCCAGCTGAAGCTCCTCGACGCGCTCGAGGCCGCCGCGGCCAGCGGCGACCGGGAGAGGACCCGCGATCGCCTCGCGACCTTCGTCACCTACCTCGACGCGCACTTCCTGTCGGAGCAGTTATTGATGCGCGGTCACGCCTACCCCGGCTACGCCGCCCACGTGCAGGACCACGAGGCGGCGATCGGCATGATGAACGAGCTGCGCGAGCGGATCGACGCCGGGGAGGACGAGCTGCAGCCGCCGGTGCTCGACGCCCTCCGGCGCTGGCTCATCGGCCACGTCACGACGGTCGACCGCGACTTCGCGGAGTTCCTGAAGGAGCGGGGGAAGGCGCGTTAGGCGAGCAGGTCGTCGAGCCCCCGGGACAGGACTCCCTTGGGCTGGGCGCCGATCAGCGAATCGACCACCTTGCCGCCCTTGAAGTAGAGGAGAGCGGGGATCGAGGTGATCCCGAATCGCGCGGCGAGATCCCCCGCCTCGTCCACGTTGACC
Organism: Candidatus Polarisedimenticolaceae bacterium; assembly: GCA_036376135.1. Classification (NCBI taxonomy): domain Bacteria; kingdom Pseudomonadati; phylum Acidobacteriota; class Candidatus Polarisedimenticolia; order Candidatus Polarisedimenticolales; family Candidatus Polarisedimenticolaceae; species Candidatus Polarisedimenticolaceae bacterium. The sequence continues at coordinate 22,411 of DASVAW010000021.1, forward strand.
TTCCCGACCTTCGCCCGGCCGTCGTATTCGGCGGCGAGCTCGTCGATCGACGGTCCGACCATGCGGCAGGGCGCGCACCAGGCGGCCCAGAAATCCACCAGGACCGGCACTTCGCTCTGCAGCACTTCCCGGTCGAAGTTCGTCCCGTCGAGTTGGAGCACCTTCTCGGAAGCCATCGTCCCATCCCCTTTCGTGAACGACCGTGTTCGCCCGCATGAGATGCATCAAGGTGTCGCGACGTCACGCCCGGGCGGCGCTAGAGTGCCGGCGGGGAGGATGCCATGCGCGAACTTCGCGGAAAGCGCGTTCTCATCACGGGCGGAGCGAGGGGGATCGGGCTGGCGCTGGCGCGGCGCCTCGCCCGGGAGGGCGCGACGCTCCTGCTCGCCGACCTCGACGCGCGGGCCCTCGACGAGTCCGCCGCCTCGATCCGGGCGACGGGAGCCGGTGCCTTCGGTTTCCCGGTGGACGTCACCGACACCCTCTCGATCGCGGCGCTGCGCGACGCGGTCCACGGCGAGGGCGGGCCCATCGACGTCCTCGTCAACAACGCCGGGGTGGTCTTCGGAGGGCCGTTCCTCGAGGTCCCGCTGGCGCGGCACGTCACGACCTACCGCGTCAACGTCGAAGGGCTCGTCGCGATGACGCACGCGTTCCTCCCGGACCTCCTCGAGCGGGAGGACGCGCACCTCGTCAACGTCTCGAGCGCCTCGGGGTTCCTGGCGCTCCCGCACGGGACGACGTACGCCTCGAGCAAGTGGGCGGTGATCGGCTTCTCGGAGTCGCTCCGGTCGGAGCTGAAGCTCGGCGGGAACGACCACGTCGGCGTCACGACGGTCTGCCCGAGCTACGTGACCACCGGGCTCTTCGACGGGGTGCGCGCGCCCTTCCTCGTCCCGCTGCTGACCCCGGAGAGACTCGCCGAGAAGGTCACCCGCGCGATCCTCGCCGACCGACCGTGGGTTCGGCTTCCTTGGATGGTGAAGCTCACGCCGTTCCTGAAGGGGGTCCTTCCGGCCGCGGTCTTCGACTCGACGGCGCGCCTGCTCGGGGTGTCGACGAGCATGACGACCTGGAAAGGTCGCGGGTAGACGCTCAGGCCCGGACGGCCTCCCAGACCAGCGCGGGCAGGCGCGCGAGCGACGGCTTCAGCAGGAACCGGATCAGGCGCCGGCCGATGCCGCGTGCGGTCCTCACGTCGGGGAACCACAGCGGCTTGAGCGGGGGCCGGAACGGGGCCCGCACGATCCCCTTCTCCACGTGGTCCACGAGCAGGCAGTTGTGGACGAAGCCGATCCCCGATCCGACGTTCCCGGGCGTTCCGCCGGGATAGGCCCCCCACGGCGGGGCCATGAGGCCGAACGCCAGCCCGGTCCAGAAGTTCACGCCGATGCAGCCGTACCGGAGGTCCGCGAGCGCCCGCTCGAACGCGTCGCGATGGCGACGCTGCGTCGCGCCGTCCGCGATCACGACGGCGGACAACGTCCCGTCGACGGAGGTGTTGACGAATTCAACGGCGCGGGGAAGGAAGTCCGCGGCGGTGCCGCCGTCGATCTCGGTGACCGCCAGGACCCCGCAGAACGCCTCGTGGGTCAACGCGTACTCGCCCTTGCGGGCGGGAACCCCGGGAACCAGCGTCCAGGGGACCACTCCCTCGACGTCGCGCCCGAATCGCTCCGCCCGGGGATAGGTGTCCACGAACGCGCGCCAGCGGTCCCGAGCCCCCGGGTAATACGCGGGCCGCTCGGGGAGCGTCGCGAAGACCCGGCGCAGCGCCTCGAGGAACGCCGCCTTGTGGGTCCACCCTCCGGCGAGCACGAGGAGCTTCGGCGCGTTGCAGTTGAAGCCGGCGTTCAGCTGGAGCATGCCGGCGACGCTGCGGGCCTGGAACGCGACGTCCGCGGGACTCCAGTCGCCGGGCACGACGATCACCGGGGTGACGCAGCCGAGCTCGGCGGTGAACGGCTTCGAGACGAGCGGCGTTCCGGCCCGTTTCCGGCGCTCCCGCTCGTCGGGGTCCGCGCCCCACACGATGGCGTCGTAGGTCGGCGCCGCGCCCGTCATGTGAAGACCGTCGACCCGGGGGTCGGCGACGAGGCTCGCCCCGTGTCCGGGGGCGTCCTCGAGGAACGCGACGAAACCGTCGGCGACGAGGTCCGCGAAGATCCGGTCGAGGATCGGCTTCAGCCACCGGGTGATGTGATGGAGCTTCACCAGCACGACCTCGTCGTCCACGAGTAGCTGGTGGAGGGCATCGGCCGGGGAGATCGACGAGATGTTCCCCGCGCCGAGCACCAGGCGCACCCGTCCCGTCGTCCGCGCGGCCTTGTCGGTGTAGGCGGAACCCACGGTGGGCGGAAGACCGGGCGGCACCCAGATCTCGCACGACATGAAGGGGAAGAGCAGCCGGTCCCACAGGTCGAACGGCATCACCCGGACGGTGCGACGTCCCCCGGGCGCCGTGCGGACCCTCAGCGCGGGCTCGCCGCCCTGCGACAACGCGTCGATGTACAGGCGCAGCCCGCGCGCCAGGACCACCGGACCGGTCAGCCGGATCTCGTCGGCGACCGCGGAATCGGGACCGAGGCCCTGTGCGGCGGCGCCCGCGGCGGCCCAGGCATCCATCTCCTCCACCGTCCGATCGAGGGCGCGGCGAAGGTAGCGGATCCGGTCGGGGATCCCGACGCGGACCCAGGCGTCCTTGCGGGAAGCGAGGCGATCGAGCACGGCGTTGAGGTCGGCTTGCGTGAGGGTCGCGGGCATGACGTCCTCCCCTTCGCCGCATGCTACGCCGCGCACCGCGGCGCGCGCACGGAGCCTCCCGCGGAGCACCGGTCTTGCCGCACGATTGCCGCAGCGGCGACGCCGCGTTGCGGCGCGGCAAATTGCGCTCATCCCCCGTCGCGGTTGCGCGATTTCGCGCGGGGCCCGGGGCGAAGCCGCTCGGAAGACCGTGCCGCGCGGCATCCGGCCATGGCGCGGCCCATGCATCGCCGTGGGATCGGACCCTTGTCCGAGCGCTGGAGGCTCGCCATGATTCCCTCGTTCGTCCTCAAGCGCCTTTACTCCCAGGGAAGCCTCGAGACGAACGCCGGCGGCGTTCGCTTCGCGTTGAAGAACCGATTGAGCGATGCCGTGCTCACCGGCCTGCGCCGGATCCAGATCAACGGCTCGGAGGTCCCGCTCCACGCGGTCGAGCTCGAGTTCACCGACGGGCGGCGCCTCCCCGCCGAGCTCGTCTCGAAGGAGAACCCGGTCCGCTTCCCGCTCCGCGAGATCGTCCGCGTGCACGCGCCGGGGGAGATCGGCGCGGGGAAGAACCACAAGATCCACCTCGCCTTCGAGACGTCCCCCTTCGGCCAGGTCGCGTTCACCGTGGAGGACGCCGCCCGGACGGACACGGGACCCGCCCGCAAGGCCGAGGGGATCCCGGGGGACAGGGCCAACGACTGGGCCCCCGAGATGGTCGCCGGCCGGCGCCGGTGGCTCGAGGAGCGCACGGGAGTCCGTCTCGAGCACCTCGACAAGTACTCGTGGGAGCCCGCCCTCGCGAAGGGGAACTGCGAGAACCTCGTCGGGGTCGCGCAGGTTCCGGTCGGGCTCGCCGGCCCGCTGCGGATCCACGGCGAGCACGCACGCGGCGAGTACCTGATCCCGATGGCGACGACCGAAGGAACCCTCGTCGCCTCCTACAACCGTGGCATGAAGGTGCTCAACCTCGCGGGGGGAGTCACCTGCACCGTCAGCGACGACCGGATGCAGCGCGCGCCGGTTTTCGTGTTCCGCTCGGCGCGCGAGGCGCGGGACTTCCGGGATTGGGTCGGCCGGAACATGACGTCGATCCGGGAAGCGGCCGAATCGACCTCGAGCGTGGCGCGCCTGCTCGACATCGACGCCTACCTCTCGAACGCCTTCGCGTTCCTGCGTTTCAGCTTCTCCACCGGCGACGCCGCCGGGCAGAACATGGTGGGGAAGGCGACGCTCGCCGCGTGCAGCTGGATCCTGTCGCACGTCGACTCGGTCGTCTCCTTCTACCTCGAGTCGAACTTCGCGACCGACAAGAAGGGCTCGCACGTGAACATGCTCCGCACGCGCGGCAAGCGCGTGACCGCGGAGGCGACGATCCCGCGGGCGATCGTGCAGGACCATCTCCACACCGAGCCCGAGACGCTGCACCACCAGGCGCAGATCGCCACGATCGGAGCGTACCTCTCCGGGGCGTCGAACAACGGCGCCCACTCCGCGAACGGCATCGCGGCGATGTTCATCGCCTGCGGGCAGGACGTGGCCAACGTCGCCGAGAGCTCGGCGGGGATCGTCTACACCGACGTGACGCCGGCGGGGGATCTCTACCTCTCCCTCACGATCCCCGCGCTGATCGTCGCGACCCACGGCGGCGGCACGGGTCTTCCCACGCAGCGCGAGTGCCTCGAGATCCTCGGGTGCCGCGGCAAGGGAAAGGCCAGCCGGTTCGCGGAGATCGTCGCCGGCGTCGCGCTCGCGGGGGAGCTCTCGCTGGGCTCGGCGATCGCTTCGTTCGACTGGGTCACGAGCCACGAGACCCTGGGAAGGAACCGGTAGGTCCGCGATGGACGCCGACGCGACGGTCGCCGAACGTGCCGTGGCCGCTCCGGCCGCGCGATTCGAGACGCGCGTCCCGGAGCCGCCGGCCGGGCTCACCCGTCGGTTCCTGAAGACCCACCGCCACGCGGCGGGACTGCTCGTGGGGATGCTCGTCGCCAACGTGCGACGGCGCGCCGAGGACGGCTCCCACCGCGGCCCCGGGTTCCTGCTGCAGCGCGTCGCGGCGGCGGCGCTGCGGCCGTTCCTGTCGCGCGCGCTGCGCGATCTCCCGTTCCCCGTCCAGCTGCGCCGGCGCCTCGAGGCGCTCGGCCCCACGTACGTGAAGCTCGGGCAGATCCTCAGCCTTCGCGAGGACATCCTGCCGAGGTCGATCACCGAGGAGCTCAAGCACCTGCTCGACCGCCTCCCCGCGGTCCCGTTCGAGACGTTCCTCGCGCAGGTGGAGCACGAGCTCGGCCGGAAGGCCTCGGAGGCGTTCCTCTGGATCGACCCCGTGCCGCTCGGATCCGCATCGATCGCCCAGGTGCACCGGGCGACGACCCGGGACGGGCACGACGTGATCCTGAAGGTGGTCAAGCCCGGGATCGCCCAGACCCTCGAGCGCGACGCGCTCCTGCTCCGCGGTCTGGGGCGCGTCCTCCAGATTCCGCTCGGGCGGTTCCAGCCGCGCCGCGTCCTCGACGAGTTCTGCGACTACACGCTGCGGGAGGTCGACCTGCGGCTCGAGGCCGACAACGCGGAGACCTTCGCCGCCAACTTCCGCGACCTCCCCGACATCGTGTTCCCCAGGATCTTCCGCGAGCACAGCGGGAAGAGCGTGTTGTGCATGGAGTTCCTGGACGGCGTCCGCCCCGACACCCCCGAGGCGCGCGGGCTTCCCGCGGAGGACCGCAACCGGCTCGTGGACCTCGGGGCCGCGTCGATCATCCGCATGTTGTACCTCGACGGCTTCTTCCACGCCGACCTGCACCCGGGGAACCTGATCATCCTGCCGGGCGCGCGCTGCGGGTTCATCGACCTCGGGATGGTCGGCCGGTTCGACAGCCAGCTGCGACGGACGCTCCTCTACTACTACTACGCGCTGGTCTCGGGAGACTCCGAAGGCGCCGCGCGCTACCTCGCGGCGATCGCGCAGCCCGGGCGCGGCGGCGACCCGGTCGGCTTCCGCAAGGAGGTCGAGGAGATCTGCCGGCGCTGGAAGCGCCGCGCCACCTTCGAGGGGTTCTCGCTCGCGCAGCTCATCCTCGAGTCGGTCGCCCGCGGCGGGAAGTACCGGATGTATTTCCCCGTCGAGATGGTCCTCATGGTGAAGGCGCTCGTGACCTTCGAGGGGGTCGGCCACGTCCTGAATCCCGGCTTCGACGTCGCGGCCGTCTCCCATCCGCACATCCAGCGGATCTTCCTGGGGCAGTTCAGCCCGTGGCGCCTGGCGAAGGACAGTCTTCGCGGCGTTCCCGAGCTGATCGACGCGATCGTCAAGGCCCCGATGCTCGTGACCGAGGGGCTGCAGGTGCTCGACCGTGCGACGCGACGCCAGCCGGAGAGCCCCTGGGTCGGCATCCGGGCGACGTTGCTGTCGGGTTTCTGCCTCGTCGCCGGAGCCGTCCTCGTCGCGGCGGGGGCGCGCCCCGGCCTCGCCGTGGCCCTTTTCGCGATCGCGTTCCTCCTGGCCTGGAGGCGGGGAGGTTGACGATGGCCGCCTACGAGCCTCTCGATCTCGACTACCTCGGCGACCTGATGCACTCGCACCTGGGCAACGTGATGGAGCGGTACTTCCGTCCGCGCCTGCTCGGCCGCGAGAACCTGCCGGCGTCGGGTCCCGCGATCCTCGCGCCCAACCACAGCGGAAACGCGTTCCCCTACGATGCGATGGTCTTCGACGCGCTCCTGTGGCAACGCGGCGGCATGACCCCGGAGGCGAAGTTCCGGAGCACCTTCGAGAAGGAGCTCGCCTTCACGTGGTGGATGAACCCGTTCGGCCTCGACAATTTCTGGCGGCGCGGCGGAGGCGTGGACGTCACCTACGACAACTTCGACCGCCTGATGGCCCGGGGGGAGCGGATCGTCTACTACCCCGAGGGCGTGCCGGGGATCGGCAAGGGATTCCAGAACCGCTACCGCCTGCAGCCGTTCAAGACGAGCTTCGTCCGCCTCGCCGCGAAACACGGCGTACCCGTCCATCCGGTCTACGTCGTCAACGGCGAGTGGATCATCCCGTTCAACTTCATGCTGAAGCCGGTCGACCGGCTGTTCAGCCGCGTCTTCCACGTGCCGTTCCTGCCGCTTCCGGGTGCGCTCCTCGCGATCTCGTGGCCGTGGGTGTGGTACCTGTCCCTGCCCGCGCGACTCATCTTCAAGATCGGCACGCCGATCGACGTCGCGGCGCGGGTACGCGAAGCGGGCATCGCCGACCCCGAGACGGCCGACCGCGAGCCGCTCGCCCGCGTCGCCGAGTCGATACGCGCGGACATGCAGCAGGAGCTCGACCGGCTCGTCGCACGATACGGACGGTCGCCGTACCACCTGCGCTCGCTCGTCCGCTCGTTCCGGAACGCCCGGGGCGCCCGGGCCTCGATGTTCCCGATCAGCTGGCCGGTGCAGTGGGTCCGCCACGATCGCGACCGTCGGCGCCCGCCCGCGCGCTCGCGCCTGCACGCGATCCTGCGGGACTTCGACCTCGCGGCGTTCTACGTGCCGTTCGGGTGGCCGCTGCTCTCGCTCGCCCGGACCTTCCGAAAGCCGCCGTGCGGCTACCGCGGCCTCCCGCGCAACGTCGCCCGGGAGCTGCGCGGGAACTTCCACTGGCGGCTCAGCGAGCGCCCCCTGCCGCCGAAGCCCGCTTCCGCCGCCGCGGCTTGCGAGCCGCCGCGCGCGACTCGCGGTCCCGAGCCAGCGCCTCCCCCCGCTCCAGCAGTCGGATCAGCTTCTCGGTGAGGGGAAGCCCCTCGGGCACGCGGTCGAGGATCAACTCGGTCCAGAACTCCCGGTCCTCGTCCTCGAGCACGTCCCGCCGGAGGCCGACCCCGTGCCGGGCGAGGGTCTTCTCGAACCCCGAGCCGCGCGATCGCATCCAGCGGCGCGTCGACCTCCATGCGTGCTCGAGCACCCGGATGCGCGAGGAGAAGCTGAAGATGTTCGTGAAGAACATCTCGTAGTCGTCGGGTCCGGGCTCGATCAGGAGCGCGTCGGCGTCCGCATATCGCGCGCGGTACGCGCCGAAGCCGAGCTGCAGCCGCGAATGGATGAGTGTCCGGAAGGTCTGCGACAGGACGGCGGGGAGCCCGATCTCCGCGAGGTGCTCCTGGTGCATGGCCCCGGCCTCGACCGCGTGACGGGTGTCGATCGGCACGATCGGGTTGATGCAGAAGAGCAGGTCGGCGCCCTCCTCGAGCGCGACGGAGGCGTGCAGCGTCTTGAGCAGGACGCCGTCGGCGTAGTAGCGACCCTCGATCTTGACCGGCGGGTAGACGATCGGCAGCGCCGTCGAGGCCTGCACCGCCTGCGAGATCGGCACGTCCTCCCATTCCTGCTCGCCGAAACGCACCGCGGTGCCCGCGTCGACGTCGGCGGCGACCACGATCAGCCGCCGTCCCAGCTCGCGGAAGTCGTTGGTGCGTCCCTCGTGGGCGAGCACCTTCTCGAGCCACTCGCGGATCGGCCGGTTGTCGAACAGGCCGAGCGGCAGCGCCCGGCCCAGGCGCGCCATCGACTCCGTCAGCGAGAGGTCGTCCGGATCGCCGGCGTAGGCGGTGACGGCCTGGACGAGAAGCTCCGGGACGCGCAGGCCGCCGCGCAGCCACGCGCCCGCGGCGGGGGTGAAGAAGATCTTCGGGGAGAACGGGTGGACCCGGTGATCGTGCCGTGCGACCGCGCGGCACATCTGCGCGGGCGTGATCCCGTTCGACAGCAACGCCGCGACGAGCGACCCGGCGCTCACCCCGACGTACACGTGAAGGTCGGTCAGATCGACGCCCTCGAGGACCTCCTCGAGGGCCCGGAGGGCGCCGATCTCGTACACCGCTCCCGCGGGCCCGCCCCCCGCCAGGGCGAGACCGATCCGGCCGTGGCCGCGTGCGCGGCGTTTCACGGCGGAGGGTCCGGTCCTAGGCCTGGGCGGTCGTCTTCTTGCGGCGCGGCGCGGTGCGGGTCTTGCCGAGGGTCTTGGTCAGCGCCTCGACGCGCTTGCTCAGCGACTCGATCTCGGTGCGCGTGGGCACGCCGAAGCGGTGCAGCACCATCTGCACCTTGTCGTCGACCTCCGCCTCGATCTTCGTCGCGGCGGTCTTGATCTTGCCCTTGGTCTCGTTCACCGCGCGCCCGGGCATGTCGGCCCAGTCGCCCGTCTGCTTCCCCTTGGTCACGAGGTTCTTGAAGAGCTTGGAGCCCTCCTCCTCGGCCACGGCGAGAGCGCCGAGTCCGGCGAGCCAGATCTTCTGCGCCGTTTCGGTCGGATCGAAGTTTGCCATCGTCTTGCGGACTGCCATTGGGAACCTCCCGGCCGCGACGTGCGGCCCAACTCCCCTGTTTGCCGCCGGACCTCTCGAAACCGGTTACACGCTGCGCGCGGCACGGGCCGCGCGGCCGCCGGAAACGGGGCCCTTCCCCGCCTCGGCCCGCGCGAGCGCCGCCTCGAGCTGCGCGATGCGCTCCTTCAACGACTCCATGTCCTCCCGGGCGCGGCGCACGGGACCGATCCTGTCGAGCGAAGCTTCGAGCAGCTTCTCGACGCCGATCTGGACCTGCTCGACCCCGCTGCGCAGCGCGTCCTCGCCCTTGCGGATGAGGTCGTGCAGGGTCTCCGTCGGAAGCGTGGAGGCTCCGCGTCGTCCCTGCTCCGCGATGATCTGGGCCAGGACGGCCGTCGTCACGTCCGCCTCCGTCGCATTGTCGACGATGCGGACCTGCTGCCCGTCCCGGATCCACGCGACGATCTCGTCGAGCGTCGCGTACCGACTCTCCTCCGTGTCGTAGAGCTTCCGGCTTCCGTACCGCTTTACGAGTCGCACCATGGCGTCACCTCGGGGGCCCGCACATACAAGTGCCGCGCCGCGGCATCCTTGTCACTTGAGATCCGTCAAGTCATGTCAGCGACGTTACGGGCCAGGCGCTCCAGGTCGTCGAACCCGAGGGGCGGCGCGTCGCACAACGCGGCCTCGATCAGGGGGAGCTCGGAAGGCAGGAGCCCGCGCAGGCGGGCGAGCGAGGCGCGGTCGCGCCGCCCGAGCCAGGCGACGAGATCGCGGCCGGGGTCACCGGCTCGCCCCGGGACCTCCGGGTGCACGCGGTTCGCGACGACCGCGCGGAGCCGGTGCCCCTCCTCGCGGAGCTTGCGCGCGAACATCATCGCGTCCGGGACCCGCTCGGGAGCCGGAGAGGTGACGAGCAGGAACGAGGTCGTCGGGGATCGCAGGAGCTTCTCCACCCGCACCGCCCGCTCGCGGAATCCCGCGTACAGGGGCTCGAAGGCGTGGAAGAACTCGGCGAGCTCGCGCAGCAGGCCGATCCCCACGAGCCGGTCGAGCAGCCGCTCGAGGCCGCGGCCGAGAGGACCGAACCGCTCCCCCGCCCGGAACCGCCCGCGATCGTCGAACCAGGGCTTCAGCGCGATCTCGATCGCGCCGCTGTCGAGGAAGTCCGCGATCCTGCGCGGCGCCCCCAGGAAGTCCATCGCCTGGCGCGCCGGCGGCGTGTCGAGAATCACGACGTCGTGCCGTCGCTCCTCGGCCACCTCGAACAGCCGCTCGACGGCCATGTACTCGAGGATCCCGGCGAGGCTGCCGCGAAGCTCGCGGTAGAAGCGGTTGTTCGCGATCCGCTCGCGCGAGGCCTCGTCGGGGGCGTAGCGCGCCACGATCCGGTCGAAGGTGCGCTTCGCGTCGAGCAGGCTCGCCTCGAGGATCCCCTTCGCCTCGAGGGGCACGCGGATCGAGGCGTCGCGCGCGGCGTCGCCGACGCCGAGCGCGTCCTTCAGCCGCTCCGAGGGGTCGAAAGTCATCACCAGGACGTCGCGCCCGTCGCGGGCGTACGCCACGCCCAGTCCCGCCGCGAACGTCGTTTTTCCCACGCCGCCCGCGCCGACGACGATGCGCAGGTCGGGTCCGTTCCGGCGGCGGGTCATCGCGTCGCCCCCGGAACGCGCAGACCGCGCTCGAGGTGCGGCTCGAGGGTGGAGACGAGCTCGTCGTCGCGCTCGAAGCGCGAGAGAGGCAGCTCGATCACCGGGCCGTCCCATCCCGCGCGGAGGCGATCGAGGGAGTCCTGCTGCGCGGCGCGGCGCCTGCGCCACGCCTTCCCCGCGGCGTCCGAGGGCTCGGCGCCGATCCAGGGCGGGTACAGCGCGTTCACGACGACGGCGGCCGGTCGGCGCCGGCGGGCCTTCAGCCCTTCCGTCAGCTCGAGCGTCTCCTCGGTCGCCAGCCCCTCCGCGAGCCCGGCGACGAGGGCGGCGAAGGCGGAGCCGTCGTCGAGGAACGTCGCGACCTCCTCGATCATCCGACCGATCGGCCCCGTGCTCACGGCGTCGGCGAGCAGCGGCGGCGCGTCGAGCATCGCGAGCGCATGGCCGGTCGCGGGAGCGTCGAACACGACGAGGTCGGGACCGCGGCGCTGGCCGAGCTGGCGGACGGCATGCGCGAGCGCCGCCGCCTCCTTGAGCCCGGGCGCGCCGTCGACGAAATGGCGGTAGACGGGGCTTCGCAGCACGCGGCCGATCAGGAACGGGACCGGCAGGGCCCCGCGCACCAGGTCGTCGATGACCGTGCGCGGGTCGAGGTTGCGAAGGCGCAGGCGCTTCGCGACCTCGACCGTGCCGCCGCCGGAGGGGTCGGCGCCCAGGTAGCGGTAGAGGCTTTCGCGGGGATCGGACTCGAGGAGGAGGACGCGTCGCCCGCGGGCTGCGAGCAGGCGTCCGAGGGTCGCCGCGAGGACGCTTTTCCCCGCTCCGCCCTTGCCGGTCACGAGGATCAGCCGTCGGGAGGCGAGGGACTCGAGAAGCGTCATCGAGACCGCGTCCGGAGCTCCGCCGCGGGATGCGGCGGAGCTCCGAGACGCGGTGTACTAGAAGCCCTGCTCGCTGTCGACCCCCAGATACAGGATCGACGGATCGCCGGGGTGGAAGGCGATCGCGCTCATCTTGTCGTAGCCGTTGTGGGTCTTGGTCGGCGCACCGGCCGAGACGTCGACCTTGTAGACGTCGGTGCCGTAATCGAACGACGGCGTGCCGAACAGCCAGTAGAGGACGTCGGCGTTCGAGGGGTGCGCGGCCATCACGGAGCCGTTCGGCATGAAGAAGCCGTTGACGCCGTCCTCCTCCGCGACCGAGGACCAGCTCAGGCCGCCGTCGACCGACCGCCAGATGTGCCGGCCGTTGTTGGGGGCGCCGGCGTCGGACTCGTCGAGGTCGACCCCCTGCGCGTAGACGACGTTGCCGTCCGCCGGGGAGACCACGACGTTGAAGACGTTCACCGGGCCGAAGGTCGGCGAGATGGACGCGACCTTCTCCCAGGTCCGGCCGCCGTCGAAGGTGAGGGCGACGCCCTGGTTGGTCACGCCGAAGAGCACGTGATCGAGGTTCGCGGGATCGAACGCGGCGCGATAGACGATCGCGTCGCCGAAGCCGGAGGTGCTGACGGGCGCCCAGGAGAGGCCGCCGTCGGTCGACTCCCAGATCCGGCCGGCATCGTCGCCCACGCGCACGCGATCGCCGTCGACCGCATCGGTGCCGACGCCCACGACGTTGCCGGGGACCTTGATCGGGGTGACCGTCGTCCCGTCGACGCGCGAGAGGTCGGGACGACCGTCGGCCCACGCCCACGCGCGATCGCCGCGGCCGGCGGTGAGCGTCAGCGCGAAGCCGTCGCTGCCGGAGGGAACCTCGACGTAGGCGACCGCATCCCAGCGGCAGCCGGCGCTCGTGGAGCGAAGAAGGGTGCGGTCCTGGACCGCCCAGAGGGTATTGGCCTTGTCGCTCGTCGCCACCCCGAGGGTGTAGCGCGTGCCGCGCAGCGTGAGCTTGGTCGGGGTCAGGGTCGCACCGTCGTCCTTCGTGTAGGTGACGGCGGCGGTGCCGGAGATCTCGCGGCACTTCGGAACGCTCCAGCCCTTGCCCTTCTCCTGTGCGGAGGCGAGCGTCGTCGCACCGGCGAGGGTGCCAAGCAACATCACGACGCGAATGGAACGGGACAACATCGGGGCTCCTTCCTTGGTTGTGGGGATGCGAAACGAAGCATCCCGCTGCTCAACTACGCAGAACGAGTACGCCGAACGCCACGAATCGGTTCACATTTCCACCCCGAATTTGCGTTCAGGCATTGACGACTATTCGCTGAGCGCATTTCATAAAGCCAGTGAGCGGAATTCGAATTACGGGGCACCTCGACCGTCTCAAAGTGAAACTCGATCGCGGAAGTTGGGCGTATCTTGCGGGCATGTCCGCGGGGATCGGCTTTCAGCGGATCCGCCTCCTCGGAGAAGGAGGCGCCGGACGGGTCTGGCTCGTCGAAGGTCCCGGGGGATCGCGGCTGGCCGTCAAGGAGGCCACGGCCACCGACCCCGGCGGCGAGATCGCCCTTCGCCGCGAGTACGCGACGGTGGCCTCCCTGTCCCATCCGAACCTGGTCGAAGCGGTCGCCTTCGCGCGCGACCCCGACTCCGGCGACGCCCAGCTCGTCCAGGAGTTCGTCGACGGCCGCGACCTGGTCTCGGCGGTGGCGCGCGACGGAGCCGGGGCCTTCGTCGATCTCGCGGTCGAGTCGCTGCGCGCGCTCGCGTTCCTTCACGACGCGGGTTATCTCCACCGCGACCTCAAGCCCGGAAACCTGCTCGTCCGCGATCACGCGCGCCGGGGCCGGCGCGCGGTGCTCCTCGACTTCGGCCTCGCCGCGCACGGCGGCGCGGCGAAAACCGTCGACGGAGGGCTCTCGGGGACCCTCGAGTACCTCGCCCCCGAGCGGTTCGACGGCGAGCCCGCGTCGCGTCGATCGGACCTCTACGCGCTCGGCGCGTTGCTCTACCACGCGATGCACGGGAAGCCCCCGTTCGTGCTGGAGCGCGGAGACACCGCGGCGCTGATCGCGGCGGCCCGCGAAGGCCGACGCCGGCGCCCCGCGGCGCCGAACGGTTTCCCTCCCGCGATCGCGGCGTGGCTCGAGGAGCTGCTCGCGCCGGATCCGTCCCAGCGTCCCGCCGACGCCGTCGAGGCGCTCGCGCGCCTCGGATCGGCGCTCGGGCGCATCTTCGCCGACGACACCGAGACCGAGCGGGAGGCGCGCCTGGCCTCCGGTCGCCCGGTGGCGCGCGAGGCGGAGCTCGCGGCGCTCGGCGCCGCGGTCGAGCCGGGAGACTCCCCGCGCGTCGTGTTCCTGTGCGGCGCGGCCGGATCGGGGAAGTCGCGGCTGCTGCGCTGGCTCGACGCCGGCCTCGTCGGCGAGGGGGCCGACGTGGTCCGCGTCGGCCCGGGCGACGACCCGCTCGCGTTGCTCCCCGAGCTTCGCGCCCGCGCGAAGCGGACGCGCGTCGTGGTCCTGCTCGACGACGTCGACGCCGCCTCGGGGCGCGCCTCGGAGTTCCTGGACCGCGTGGCGCGCGAGCCGAGGGAGGCGCCGCTTCGCGTCGTGGCGGCATTGCGCCCCGCGGAGGTCCGCCCCCCGTCGGTACGGCTCCTCCTCGGACAGGTGGAGATCGTCCCGTCGTTGCGCCGGGTCGATCTCGCGCCCCTCGACGTGGACGGCCTGCGGGCGCTCGCGACGAAAGCGACCGGTCACGCGCCCTCGGAATCGCGCCTGCGCTGGCTGCGCGAGGCGTCGGAGGGGAACGCGCTCGCCGCCGCGACGCTCCTGATCGAGGGCGGCTGGGAGAAGGGCGGCCGCGCGACGAAAGCCCCGAGCCTGGAGGCGTCGGTCCGCCGCCGTCTGGACGCGCTCACGCCCGACTCGCGTCGATGGCTCGAGGCGTTGGCGTTGCTCGGATCCGGAACGCCCCGGGATGTCGCCGCGATCGCGGGCGTGCCGGAGGAAGCCGCCGCCGCCGCGCAGCGCGACGCGGAGGCCGCCGGCCTCGTTTCATCGAGCGCCGGGACGTTGCACCTCGAATCGCGCCTCGCGGCGGACTGCGTGCGCGCCGCGATCGGCGCCGAGATCCGGCGCACGCTGTCGCGCGCGGCCGCCGAGCGGCTGGAGGTCCTGGCGTCAGAAGGCGCGGCGATCGACGAGGAGCGCGTCGCGCGATTGTGGGCCGACGCGGGGGACGGCGCTCGGGG